>JAGVSZ010000485.1 GCA_019137045.1 Betaproteobacteria bacterium | reverse complement strand
TACATGGCGAGCTTCTTCGCCTGCGCCGCGAGCTCGTCCTCCCACTTCAGGTTCTCGGTGATGCTCTTCAGCACCTCCGGCAGGCGCCCGGTCTCCTCGCCCGCCTTGACCAGGCTGCGGAACACCGGGCTGAAGACCTCCTGGTACCCCGCGAGCGCGCCGGACAGGTTCTGGCCGCCCTGGATGCTCTCGATCAGCCCCGAGATCACCTCGCGGAAGCGCGGGTTCTCGATGCTGTCGCGCAGGTCGGTCAGGCCCTCGACCAGCGGCACCCCGGCGCTCGCGAGCTGCTCGAGGTGGAAGCAGAAGTGGATCAGGTCCGGCCGCTTGATCGCGCGTCCGAGGCCGCCGGCCCGCTTGGTCGGCCCGCCGACCACGAGGTCGAGCCCCATGCGCTTCAGCCGGAGCTCCAGGTCGACGATGTTCAGCGCGTCGATCTGGCCCAAGGCCGCCTTGCCGTTCGCGTCGATCGCCTTGTAGCTGTAGGTTGCCATCCGGCCTGCGGAGGGAGGCTAATGCGGAAGGATAACGCTTTGGCGCGGCACGGAAAACTCGCCTCGCCAGCGGCGCCGTGACGGGGGTCACGCGCGCCCGGTCGTGACGCTCACATCCGCTCGGTCAGGTCGACCACGCGCATGAGCTCGTCGACCGAGGTGGAGCCGTCCAGGACCCGGCGGGCGCCGTCGTCGGCGAGGGTGCGGAAGCCCTTGGCGAGCGCCGACTTGAGCATCTCGCGCGCGGTGGCGCGGTGCGCCATCAGCTCGTCGATCTCCCCGTCCACCTTCAGCAGCTCCATGATCGCGAGCCGCCCGCGGTAGCCCTGGTAGTCGCAGTGGTCGCAGCCCACCGCGCGGTACAGGGTCGGGGGCTTGGCGTCGGGCTTGGTGCCCAGCATCCGGCTCTCCGACGCGTTCGCCGCGTAGGGCTGGCGGCAGTGCTTGCAGAGCTTCCTGACCAGCCGCTGCGCGACGATGCCGATGATGTTGCCGGCCATGATGTCCGGGGAGAGCCCGATGTCCACCAGGCGCGGGATGGCGCCGATCGAGGAGTTCGAGTGCAGGGTGGAGTAGACCTGGTGGCCGGTCATCGCCGCCCGGAAGGCCATCGCGGCGGTGTCCTCGTCGCGCACCTCGCCCACCAGGATCACGTCGGGGTCCTGGCGCATCAGCGAGCGGATGCCGTTGGCGAAGTCGAGCTTCGCCGCCTCGTTCACTGAGGTCTGGCGGATCAGGGTCATCGGGTACTCGACCGGATCCTCCAGGGTCATGATGTTGATGCCGTCGTGGTTGATGTGGTTCAGGATCGAGTAGAGCGTCGTCGTCTTCCCGCTGCCGGTGGGCCCGGTCACCAGGATGATCCCCTCGGGGCGGGAGATCATCTTCTTGAGCATCGAGAGCTGCTCGGGGTGCAGGCCGAGCTGGTCGAGCGGCACGATGCCCTTCTGGCGATCGAGGATCCGCAGCACGATGTTCTCGCCGTGCGTGGTCACCTGGGAGGCCACGCGGAAGTCCACCTGGCGCCCGGTGAGCGAGAGCGAGATGCGCCCGTCCTGCGGCGCGCGCGTCTCGGCGATGTTCATCTTCGCCATCACCTTGATGCGCACCGCCATCGCCGGCCAGTAGGTCTTGTGCAGGCTGCGGATCTGGCGCAGCACCCCGTCGATGCGGTAGCGGATCCTCAGGAAGTTCTGCTCCGGCTCGAAGTGGATGTCGGAGGCCGCACGCTCCACCGCGTCGGCGAGCAGCGCCGAGATGAGCCGCACCACCGGCTGCGAGTACTCGTCGCCCGAGGCCTGCAGGCTCTGGTAGTCGATCTCGCCGGTCTCGATCTCGTGCAGGATGCCGTCGATCGAGAGCTCGTGGCCGTAGAACTGCTCGATCGCGCGCGCGATCTCCTGCTCGCCGGCGAGGCGCAGCTCCACCTCGTACTCGCCGCGCAGCTGCGCGCGCACCTGGTCCAGCGCGACGATGTTGTTGGTGTCCGAGATCGCCAGGATCAGGCGCTTCCGGTCCTTGTCCAGCGCCACCGGGAACAGGTTGTGGCGCTTGGCGAAATCGCGCGGCACGATGCGGATCGAGGTCGGGTCGACCACGATCTGGCCCAGGTCGACCGGCTGCAGCCCGAGCTTCTCCGAGAGCGCGTCGCGCAGCGTCGCCTCGGACACGAAGCCGAGCTGCACCAGGAGCTTGCCCACCGGCTGGCGGCTCTTGAGCTGCTCGAGCAGCGCGATGCGCAGCTGGTCCTCGGTCAGGATCCCCTGCGAGATGAGGATCTGGCCGATGTGGCGCTTGGCCTGGGGGGACGCCGGAGAGTTCATCGCGGTCGGGCGGTCCAGGTCAGCGCGGCGCGCGCGCTGCGCGGGCCGCGGACGCACGGAGCGAGCGGCGACAGCGTCCGCGCCGGGAATGCTCCCGCTCTCCTTGCACCTGCCACTCGCATTCCCCTTCGACTGGACGGGACGGCCCGCGCGCGGTTCGCCGCCGGCCGTCGCGGCCGGCGCCGCCGCTCAGCGCTGGAGGTCCCGGACGCGCGTTTCGACTTGGGCGGTATTGAACCCGACCGGACGGCTCCCGGCAAGCTTCAGCGCGCGCTGATAGTACTCGAGCGCGAGCCGCGGCTGGCGCAGGTGATCGAGGCTGACCGCGAGGTTGTAGGCGTAGTCCGCGTTCTCGGGGTCGCCGGTGAACGCGGCGAAGTACGCCTGCTGCGCCTCCGCCCAGCGCGCCTGCGACGCGTACTGATTCCCGAGCGCGAAGCTCAGGTTGGCGTCGGGCTGCTGGGCGAGCATGCTCTTCAGGCGGCTCTCCGACTGCTGCGCGTCGCTGCCGCCACGCAGGCTGATCAACGCCGCGTTCGCGTACGCATCGCGCGGGTCGAGCTCGAGCACCTTCAGATAGCGCGCCTCGGCGCGCTCGAAGTTCTGCGTGCGCGTGTCGATCGCGGCGAGGCCGAGCAGCGCGTCGCGATC
>JAGVSZ010000467.1 GCA_019137045.1 Betaproteobacteria bacterium | reverse complement strand
CGCACGGTGGGGCAGCGCATCCTCGCGGCGAACGCGGCGCAGACTTTCGAAGGCAAGCCTCCCGACATCCTGCACGCAGTGGTCGTGCTCCAGTTCACCGTCGATCGCAACGGCAAGGTGACCGCCCTCAAGACCCTGCGTTCGCGCCACCCGCCCCAGGAGCGGGCCGCGATCGCGAGCGTGCGCGCGGCCGGGGCGCTTCCCGCGCCGCCGGCGAGCCTGCTCCGCCGCGGCACGCTCGAGATCGCCGAGACGTGGCTCTTCCGCGACGACGGCAAGTTCCAGATCCGCTCGCTCGCCGAGGCGCAGGCGCCCGACCTGCGCGACTGAGCCCGCGCGCCGTGCCGACGCGACCCCGCATTGCGATCACGATGGGCGACGCCGCCGGCGTCGGGCCGGAGGTGATCATGAAGGCGCTCGCGCACCGCGAGCTCTACGCGATCGCGCGGCCGCTGGTGATCGGCGACGCGAGACGCCTCGTGCGCGCCGGCGCGATCGTCGGCTCCCGGCTGGCGCTGCGCGCGATCGCGCAGCCCGGCGAGGCCGCCTGCGAACCCGGCGCCGTCGACTGCATCGACCTCGGCCTGGTGCCGCCGGATGCGCCGTTCGGCGCGCTGTCGACCGCCTGCGGCGAGGCGGCGTACCGCTTCGTCGAGCGCGCCGTCGCGCTCGCGCTCGCCGGCGAGGTCGACGCGATCTGCACCGCGCCGCTCAACAAGGAGGCGCTCAACGCCGCCGGACACCGCTTCCCCGGGCACACGGAGATCCTCGCGCAGCTCACCGGAACGCCCGAGGTGTCGCTGATGCTGATCGCGCCCGGCCTGCGCGTGATCCACGTCACCACGCACATGGGCCTGCTCGACGCGATCGAGCGCATCGACGCGCCGCTCGTCGAGCGCACGATCGCGCGCGGCCGCGACCTCGTCCGGCGCGCCGGAGTCGCCGATCCGCGCATCGCCGTGTGCGGCATCAACCCGCACGCCGGGGAGGCGGGGCTGTTCGGGCGCGGGGAAGAGGCGACGAAGATCGCGCCGGCGATCCGCGCCTGCGTCGCGCGCGGCTGGAAGGTCGAGGGGCCGCTCCCCGCCGACACGCTGTTCCACCGCGCGCGCAAGGGCGAGTTCGACCTGATCGTCGCGATGTACCACGACCAGGGTCACGCCCCGGTGAAGGCGGTGGCGTTCGACACCGGCGTCAACGTCACCGCGGGGCTTCCGGTCCTGCGCACCTCGGTCGACCACGGCACCGCGTTCGACATCGCCGGCACCGGCCGCGCCGACGAGCGCAGCATGGTGGAAGCGCTGCGGCAGGCGGCGGCGCTCGCGCCGCGCGCGCACCGTTCGTCGCCCGACGCGCACCGCTGATCGCGCGCGCTGTCGCGCTCTCGACAGACGCGCCGAAAGTGCAGCGGCAGCGTGACTTTCCTCCCCGGGGGGGCGTGACCTTTGTCACGCCCTCTTGATGACTACGGCATACGCGTCTGGCATATTCGCCGCAGCAACAAGAACAACACAGGCTGCACCGGGCCAGCGGGTCGCGTCTGCACACGTGCAAGCCGGCGCAGCGCTGCGCCGGGCCGCCGTTGCCGCACGGTCTTCGCACGCGCGCCGATCCGCAGGGGTAGAACATGGAAACGCCCAGACGGCCTGCCGCCCAGGCCGCAGTGAGCCGCACGGTAGCCGGGGCGGAGAGCAAGGCCTTGCTCAGCCAGTGCCGCGACCTCGCGCGCTCCAAGCTGAGCGGCATCATCGCCGATGCGCTGGAGAAGGTCGAGAACGACCTCTTCGCCGCGGCCGAGGCGAGCACCTCGCGCGCCGAGCAGCAGCTGCTGTTCGAGGCGATGAACCAGGTCAAGAAGCACCGCGGCGACATCGCCTCCTCGTTCGACCGCCACTTCATCGAGATCTTCGAGAACCGCGTCGCGACGCGCCGGCTGTCGAAGGCGAAGACCCAGGAGCTGAAGCTCGAGGAGCTCAAGCTCGTGGACGACAGCGCGATGGAGGAGGAGCTGGTGGTGAGCGACCTCGCGCGCAAGACCAAGAACCGGGTCGACCAGGACGAGCTGCTCGGGATCCGCGCCCGCCTCGGCCACCTGCTCTCGACCGAGGACCTCGAGGACAGCGGGAACCCGCTCTCGCCCGAGGCGGTGTTCGAGGCGCTGCGCCTCGCGTGCGCGCGCATCCCGGGCGACTTCGCGATCAAGCGCTCGCTCATGAACGCGTTCCAGCCCCACGTCGCGGCCGGCATCACCGCCGTCTACGCCGACGTGAACAAGAACCTGATCGCCCACCACGTCCTGCCGCGCATCAACTTCCACGTGAAGCGCGCGCGCGACGTCGGCGTGGCGCAGCGCCAGGGCGATCCCGCGAGCGCGATGGCGATGAGCCAGGCGATGAACCTCGCCCAGCTCGGCGCCGCAGGCATGGGCACGAGCCAGCTGATGCAGCTCGGACAGCTCTTCCACGCCGCCGGGGTTCCGGCCGCGGCGGCGGCGATGTCCGCGAGCCAGCAGCTCGACCTCTCGACCCTGCTCGCCGGCGTGGTGAGCGGGCCGCCGTCGGGGCGCCAGGCGATGGCGCGCGTGATGGCCGAGCCGTCGCAGTTCCAGTTCGAGAGCGCGCTCGAGATGCCGGCGACGCCCGAGCTGATGGCCTCGCTCACCCGGCTGCAGACGAACTCCGGCTTCGTCCCGGCGGTGGGCGCGGGCCCGCTCGACTACCTCGGCGCGCTCGACCAGCAGGTGCGCACGCAGAGCCACCCGCTCGACCAGCTGACGATCGAGCTGGTCACGATGGTGTTCGACTACATCCTGGACGATCGCGCGATCACCGAGACGGTGAAGGCGGAGCTCGCGCGGCTGCAGATCGTCGCGATCAAGGCGGCGCTCCTCGACCGCACCTTCTTCGCGCGCCGGGCGCACCCGATGCGCCGCTTCCTCGACCAGGTCGCCGCAGCGGCCTCCGACCCGGACGTGGCGAGCGACGAGCAGTCGAAGTTCCTCGCCGGGCTGCGCGGCATCGTCGACTACCTGGTGCACGACTTCACCGACGACCTGACCGTCTTCACCGTGGCGCAGGAGACGCTCGAGAAGCTCATTCACGAGGACAGCCAGCGCCGCGAGCAGGAGATCGCGCCGACCACCGCCGAGCTGGTGCGCAAGGAGGAGGCGGAGATCGCCCACCACACCGCGCTGGCCGAGATCAAGCGGCGGGCGACGCGCAAGACCCCGGGGTTCGTGCGCGAGTTCCTCTACCACTGGTGGACCAAGACGCTGGTGGACGCGTACATGAAGAACCGCGAGGGCGACGACTCCTGGACGCACCGCCTCGGCATCGTCGACGCGCTCGTGTGGAGCGTGACGCCGCTGCGCACGGCCGAGATCCAGCAGCTCGCCTCGATGCTGCCGACGCTGATGAAGAGCCTCCTGCGCGGCATGAACGCGATCGAGATGCCGCCGGAGGCGCGCCACGCCTTCTTCAACCAGCTCATGCAGGCGCACACCGCCACGATCAACGCGGCGAAGGCGCAGGCGAAGCCCCAGGGCGCCGCCGCCGAGGCCGCGCCCGCCCCGGCGGCGAGCGCCGCCGAGGCGGAGCCCGCCGACGATCCCGCGACCGGGCCGGTCACGCACTCGGGGATGGAGGACGACTACTGGGTCCACACCGCCATGGCCCTGGAGCGCGGCGCGATGGTGGAGTTCCTCGAGGGCGGAGCGGCCGTGCGCTCGAAGCTCGCGTGGGTCAGCCCCAAGCAGACGATCCTGCTCTTCACGGCGAGCGGCTCGGCCGCGCGCCAGGTGGCGCCGAAGACGCTCGCGGGCCTCCTGCGCGACGGCAAGGCCCGCGTCCTGGAAGGCGCGGAGGCGCTGATGGATCGCGTCGTCACGGCGATGGTCGGCTCGGCCGACGGCGAGGCGCTTCCCGCCGCGGCCTGATCCGAGGGCCGGCGCCCGGTTTTTCCCGCGACCCCGCACCGAAAGGCGGGCGCCCTCCTCGCCGCCAACCGAGGACGCCCGACCCGCGGGGTCGCGCTTTCTCTTCCCTGCGCGGCGGCGCCGGCGGGACCGCGCCGCCGCGTAGAATCGCGGCTCACGACGAAATGATCTCCGGGGGAAGCACGTGTTCGTCTGGGCAAAGGTGAATGAGCGGGTCTTTGGCGGCTACGCGCTGCCGCACGCGACGCTGCGCGTGTCCAAGGATCCGCAGCTCGGCACCGTCGACATCACGATCAACGACCCGGCGTTCGAGCCCGACGGCAAGTCGCACGGCGGGGGAATCACGCTGCGGCGCGAGGACGCGATGTGGCTCGCGAACGCGCTCGTGCTCGCACTCGGAAAGAAGAAGGCGCTCACCTACACGCGCCACTCGCGCGATCGGGGCGCGCGCATCGGGACCGAGCCGCACGGCGCGGGCAAGTAGCGCACGGGGACTGCGGCGGTCGCGCGCGGTCGGCCGCAGTCGTCAGCCGCCCGCGCGGGTCTGCTGCGCGGGGACCGGGCCGGGCGCGGTGC
>JAGVSZ010000091.1 GCA_019137045.1 Betaproteobacteria bacterium | reverse complement strand
GGCGACCGGCGGCTCCGCGGCCCGCGCGCCCGCGCCCGCGAGGAGCGCGAGGAGCGCGAGGAGCGCGCACGCGAGGCGAAGGCGGGGCACTGCGCCGCTCCTAGGCCCGCGCCGGCTCGGGCGCGAAGCGCGCCACGTACCACGGCAGCGCCTCGGCGAGGCCGGCGGCGAGGTCGTGCGTGGGGGCGAAACCGAGCAGGCGCGCCGCCTTGCCGATGTCGGCCTGCGAGTGGCGCACGTCGCCGGCGCGGAATTCCCCGTGCACGGCGGCCGGCGCGTCCACGTCGGGCATCAGCCGGCGCAGCGTCGCGTACAGGCCGTTCAGCGTGGTGCGCTCGCCGACCGCGACGTTGTAGACCTGGTTCGACGCGGCCGGGTCGGCCGCGAGGGCCGCGCGCAGGTTCGCCTGCACGGCGTTGCCGACGTAGCAGAAGTCGCGGCTCGTCTCCCCGTCGCCGTAGATCGCGACCTGCTCGCCGCGCAGGAGCGCGCGCACCCAGCGCGGGATCACCGCCGCGTAGGCGCCCTCCGGATCCTGGCGCGCGCCGAAGACGTTGAAGTAGCGCAGCCCGATCGCGCTCGTCCCGTAGCAGCGCCCGAACACGTCCGCGTAGAGCTCGTTCAGGTACTTCGTCACCGCGTAGGGCGAGAGCGGCGCGCCGATCCGGTCCTCGACCTTCGGCAGGCCGGGGTGGTCGCCGTAGGTGGAGCTCGACGCGGCGTACACGAACCGGCGCGCGCCGGCGTCGCGCGCGGCGACGAGCATGTTGAGGAACCCGGTCGCGTTGGCCGCGTGGGTGACGAGCGGCTGCTCGATCGAGCGCGGCACCGAGCCGAGCGCCGCCTGGTGCAGCACCACCTCGACCCCGGCGCACGCCCGGCGGCAGGCGGCGGGATCGACGATGTCGCCCTCGATGAACGCGTGCCGCCGCCACGCCTCCTCGCCCACCGCCGCGCGCACCTCGTCGAGGTTGCGCGCGTAGCCGGTGGCGAAGTTGTCGAGGCTCACCACCTCCTGGCCGAGCCCGAGCAGGTGCTCGACCAGGTGCGAGCCGATGAAGCCGGCCGCGCCGGTGACGAGCCAGCGGCGGCGCGTCGCCGCGACTTCCCGGCGCAGGGGTTCGGCGATCGGGTGCGTCATCGCCCTACAGCCGCCAGACCTGCACGCCCCGCGCGCGCAGCGCCGCGGCGTCCATCTGGCACTTCACGTCGACGAACAGTCCGCCCGGGGCGAGCTTCGCCACGTACTCGTCGAGCGGCCGCGCCCTGAACGCCCCGTGCGCGACCGCGGCGACGAGCGCGTTCGCGCGCGGCAGCTGCTCCCAGGCCTTCAGCTCGACGCCGTACTCGTGCACCGCCTCGGCCGGGTCGGCGAGCGGGTCGTGCACGTGCACCGTCACGCCGTACGACTCGAGCTCGCGCACGATGTCGATCACGCGCGAGTTGCGCAGATCCGGGCAGTCCTCCTTGAAGGTGAGCCCGAGCACGTTCACGTGCGCGCCCTTGACCGAGAACCCGGCCTGGATCATGTGCTTGACCGTCTGCTCGGCGACGAACTTGCCCATGCCGTCGTTGATGCGCCGCCCGGCGAGGATCACCTGCGGGTGGTAGCCGAGCATGTCGGCCTTGTGCGTGAGGTAGTACGGGTCGACCCCGATGCAGTGCCCGCCCACGAGCCCCGGCCGGAACGGCAGGAAGTTCCACTTCGTGCCGGCCGCCTGCAGCACCTCGTGCGTGTCGATGCCGAGCTTGTGGAAGATGAGCGCGAGCTCGTTCATGAGCGCGATGTTGAGGTCGCGCTGGGTGTTCTCGATGACCTTCGCCGCCTCCGCGACCTTGATGCTGCTCGCGCGGTGCACGCCCGCGGCCACGACGCTGCCGTAGACCCGCGCCACGCGCTCGAGCGTCTCCGGGGTGTCGCCGGCGACGACTTTCACGATCTTCGTGAGCGTGTGCTCCCGGTCCCCGGGGTTGATCCGCTCGGGCGAGTAGCCGACGAAGAAGTCCTCCTTCCACTTCAGCCCCGAGTGGCGCTCCACCACCGGGATGCAGACCTCCTCGGTCGCGCCCGGATACACGGTGGACTCGTACACGATCGTCGCGCCGCGCTTGAGGTTGCGCCCGACCGCCTCGCTCGCGCCGACGAGCGGCCGGAAATCGGGCTGGTGCGCGTCGTCGATCGGGGTCGGCACCGCGACGATCACGAAGTCGGCGTCCCCGAGCGCGGCCGGATCGGTCGTGACGCGGAGCTGCGCGGCGGCCTTCAGCTCCGCGGTGCTCACCTCGCCGGTCGGGTCGACGTGGCGGCGGTACGCGTCCACCTTCGCCGCCGAGAGGTCGAAGCCGATGGTCGGGTGCTGCTTGCCGAACTCGACCGCGAGCGGGAGCCCGACGTAGCCGAGGCCGACGACTGCGAGCGTGGTCATGCGCGCCTCAGAGCTTCTGCGCGAGCGCGGCGGCCTCGGCCTTGAGCGGGCTCTCGCCCGGCGCGGCGGCCACCGCGTCGAGCTCGCGCTTCGCGCCCGCCTTGTCGCCGCCCTTCAGCAGCGCCTTCGCATAGTGCAGCCGGATCTCGAGCGCGTTCGGCGCCGCGGCGGCGGCCTTCGCCAGGATCTCGGTGCCGCGCTTCGCGTCGCCCTTCTCCACCAGCATCCAGCCGAGCGTGTCGGCGACCGCCGGGCTGTTGGGCGCGGCCGCGAAGGCCTTCTCCGCGTAGTCGAGCGCGGCAGGGTCGTTGAGCTGCCCGAGCGTCCACGCGAGGTTGTTGAGGGCGAGCGCGTTGCCCGGCTGCAGCGCGAGCAGCTCGCGGTAGCCGCGCGCCGCCGCCCGGTAGTCCTTGCCCGCCAGGGCGCGGTCGGCGAGGTACAGCCGCATCGTCGCGTCCTTGGGCTGCTCCTTCAGCCAGCGGGCGGCGAGCGCGTCGGCCTCCGCCGTGCGCTTGGCGGCGGTGAGGAGGCCGTGCAGCCGCACCGCGATCGCGGGCGCGGCCTGGCGCTTGAGCGCCTCCCCGTACGCCGCGATCGCCTCGCTGGTCTTCTTCTGCGCGAGGTGCACCTCGCCCTCGAGCACGAAGCCCGCGGCGTCCTTCGGGCGCTCCTTCTGCAGCGCGCGCGCCTCGGCGAGCGCCTCCTCCGGCTTGCCGGCGGCGATCTGCACCGCCATCAACCCCTGCAGCGCGTTCAGCTGCGAGGGCGCCAGCGCGAGCGCCTTGCGCAGCGTCTGCGAGGCGGCGTCGTAGTCCTTCGCCGCGGCCTGCGCCCGCGCGAGCAGCATCAGCGGCGCGGGCGATTGGGGCAGGAGCGCGACGAGCCTGTTGTACGTGGAGATCGCCTGCTGCGTGTCGCCTGCCGCGAGCTGCGCGCGCCCCAGCGCCGCCACGATCTGCGCGTTGTCGGGGATCGCCGCGGCCGCTGCCTGCGCCGCGGTGACCGCGCCCTTGGCGTCGTTGGTGCGCAGCCGCAGGTCGACCGCGGCGAGCCGCGCCCGCAGCGCGGTCGGGTTGGCGGCCACCGCGCGGTCCACCGTCGCGATGATCTCGGCCGCGCTCGCGCCGGTGGCGGCCTGGACGTCGGCGAGCCCGAGCAGGGCCTGTTCGTTCTTCGGGTCCTTCGCGACGATCGCCTCGAAGCGCTTGCGCGCGGCGTCGGGCTGCTTGTCCGCGATGTCCAGCCGCGCGAGGTTGCGCACCGCCGGCAGGTAGTCGGGCTGCAGCGCGAGCGCCTGCTCGAAGCTCGCGCGCGCGCCCTTGCGGTCGCCCTTCGCGCCCAGGATCCCGCCGCGGATCGTCGGCGGCAGCGGGCTCTTCGGCTGTTTCTGCACGAGCCGGTCGGCGATCGCGAGCGCCTTGTCGAACTCGCGCTTGCTCAGGTGCGCGGAGACGAGCGCGAGGTCGGCCTGCATCCCGCCCGGGTCCATCTCGGCCGCCGATTCCAGGTCCTTCAGCCCGCCCTCGGTGTCGCCGGTGGCGAACTTCACCGCCCCGAGGCGCGCGCGCACCGCCGCGTCGTCCTTGCTCACCGCCGCGGCGCGCTCGTAGTACTCGCGCGCCCGTTTCGGGTCGTTGTGCGAGAGCGCCACCTCGCCGGCGATGCGCAGCAGGCCGGGGTCCTTCGGCGCCTGGCGCAGACCGGGCTCGATCACCTCCTCGGCCTGGTCGGGTTTGCCGAGCCGCAGATAGGTGGCCGCGAGGAGCGCGCGCGCGTACGTGTTCTGCGGCTGGCGTGCGAGCCCGCGGCGCAGGTAGTCCTCGGCGGCGACGAAGGCGCCGAGCTGGTACTCGGTCGCGCCGGCCAGCACGAGGCTCGGGCCGTGGTCCGGGGCCACCTTCAGCACCTGCTGGATCGCGTCGCGCGCCTGCGCGGGCACGCGCTGCTGGAAGGCGAGCAGGGCCTCGAGATAGCGCGCGCGCACGTCCTGCGGCAGCGCCTTCTTCAGCGCCTCGATCTCGGCCGCGGCCTCGTCGTACTTGCGCGCGTCGATCAGCATCATCGCGACGGAGAAGCGCGCCGCCCCGTTGAGCGGCTGCGCCTTGACGGCTTCGCGCATCGCCGCGATCGCCGCGTCCGGCTCCCTGCGCGCGGCGTGGATCTCGGCCTTGAGCATCAGCGCCTCGGGCATGCCGGGGGACCGGGCGAGCACCGCGTCCACCCCCTTCATCGCCGCGTCGAGGTTGCCGTCCACGGCCGCGAGCCGCGCCTCGCCGAGGCGCGCGAGCGGATCGCCGGGCTGGTCCGCGAGCGCGGCGGCGAACGACTCCCGCGCCTCCTTGGGCTGGCCGAGCGCGAGCTGCGCGGTCCCGAGCTGGGCGCGCACCGCGGCGCGCGCCGCCGCGTCGTCCGGGCGCAGGTCGCGCAGCGTCTGGATCACCTTGCGCGGGTCGCCCTGCGCCGCCAGCGCACGCACGTACAGCGGGTAGGTCGTCGCCGGCGCGTAGCCGGCGTCGATCGCGCGGCGGAACTCCTTCTCGGCGGACGCGAAGTCCCCGCCCTCCATCTGCGTCACCCCCAGCAGGTAGCGCGCCTCGGCGAGGTCGGGCTGCTGCTGGAGCGCGTTCTTGAGCTGGATCTCGGCGCTCTTGTAGTCGCGCTTCTCGATGAAGCCCTTCGCCGCGGCGACGAGCTTGTCGGGACTGTCCTGCCCGCAGCCTGCGAGCAGCGCGAGGGCGAGGGCGAGGGCGAAGCGACGGACGAGGTTCGAGGTCACGGTGGGATTCCCTGTGGACGGGGCGCGCGGCGCGCTAGCGCAGGCCGAATCGCTCCATGAGGTCGTAGAGCGTGGGCCGGCTCACGCCGAGGAGCTCGGCGGCCTTGCTCACGTTGCCGTTCACGCGGCCGAGGACGCGCACGATCGCCTGCTTCTCCGCCTCCTCGCGGACCTGGCGCAGGTTCGGCACCGCGCGCCCCGCCTCGTCTCCCCCCGCGAGCCCGAAATCGGCCGGCGCGAGCGCCGCCCCGTCGGCCATGATCACCGCGCGCTTGACGCAGTTCTCGAGCTCGCGCACGTTGCCCGGCCACGGGTGCGCCTCGATCGCCGCGAGGGCGTCGGGCCGCAGGCTGAGCGAGCCGCGGTGGTGCTCGGCGGCGAAGCGCCGCACGAACGCGTGCGCGAGCAGCGCGGCGTCGCCCTGGCGGCGGCGCAGCGGCGGGATCTCGACCGAGATCTCGGCCAGGCGGTAGTAGAGGTCCTCGCGGAACCGGCCCTGCGCGATCAGGTCCTTCAGGTCCCGGTGGGTGGCGCAGACGATGCGCACGTCGACCGCGATCTCGTCGCGGCCGCCGACGCGCTCGATCACGCGCTCCTGCAGGAAGCGCAGGAGCTTCGCCTGCAGCGCGCCCGGCAGGTCGCCGATCTCGTCCAGGAAGAGCGTGCCCTTGTGCGCGGTCTCGATCTTGCCGATCGTCTGCTTGACCGCGCCGGTGAAGGCGCCCTTCTCGTACCCGAAGAGCTCGCTCTCGAGCAGGTTCTCCGGGATCGCCGCGCAGTTGATGGCCACGAAGCGCTGGCCGCGGCGCGCGGACTTCGCGTGCAGGTCGCGCGCGAGGATCTCCTTGCCGGTGCCCGACTCGCCGAGCAGCAGCACCGTGGCGTCGGTCGTCGCCACGCGCTCGACCGTGCGGCACACCCGCATCATCTCGGGATCGCGCGTCAGGATGCCGCCGAGCGACTCGGCCGCCTGCGCCGCCTGCAGCCGGCGGTTCTCCTCCTGCAGCTCGTGCAGGCGGAAGGCGCGCTCGATGATGAGCGCGAGGAGCTCGGGCTCGAACGGCTTGGTGTAGAAGTCGTACGCGCCGAGCCCGATCGCCTTCACCGCGTTCGCGCGGTCGTTCTGGCCGGTGAGGACGATCACCTTCGTGTCGGGAAAGAGCGCGAGGGTCTCCTGCAGGCAGCGCAGGCCCTCGGTCGGCTCGTCCGGCGCGGGCGGGAGCCCGAGGTCCATCGTCGCCACCGCCGGCTCGAAGCGGCGCAGCTGCGCGAGCGCGCTCTCGCGGTCGTCGGCGACGATCGTCTCGTACTTGTCGAACGCCCAGCGCATCTGCTTCTGCAGCGCCGGGTCGTCCTCGACGATCATCAGCGCCCGGCGCTTTTCGGACGTGGCCGCGCTCACGCGACCTCGCGCAGGTCGTTCGCGGCGCGCGGCCCGAGGCCGGCGCGCGGCAGCAGCAGGCGCACCGTCGTCCCGCGGCCGGGCGCGCTGTCCACGCCGATCGTCCCGCCGAGCGCGGTGACGTACTGGTAGCTCTCGTAGGTGCCGATGCCCATGCCCTCGCGCTTGGTCGTCTGGAACGGCCGGAAGAGCCGCGTCTGCACGAACTCGCGCGTCATCCCTTCGCCGTCGTCCTCCACCTCCACCACCGCGTGGCGTCCGTCGTCGGCCACGCGCACCGCCACCCGGCCCTCCGCGCGCGTCGCGTCGATCGCGTTCTGCACCAGGTGCCCCACGACGTGCTCCAGGCGGTCCTCGTGGCCCAGGCCGAACACCGGGGACGCCGCCTCGACGCTCAGGCCCGCGCGCGCGGCCGCTTTCGCCTGCCCCACGCGGCGCACGACGGCGGCGACGTCCACCGGTCCGGCGTTCTCCACCGGATCGGTGCCGAGGCGGAGCTGGAGCAGCAGGCCGTTCATGCGCTCGACCACGTGCCGGACGGTCGCCAGCATGTCGCGCTGGAACTCGGGGTTGTCGCTGTGACGCTCCGCATTCTTGAGCAGGAGCGAGAGCTGCGCCACCAAATTTTTCAGGTCGTGGACGACAAATGCCGACATGCGGTTGAAAGCCGCGAACTTCTCGCTCTCGAGCAGCGCCGCGCTCGCCTCGATCTGGCCGAGGTAGCTCGCCGCCTGCCGGCCGGCGGTCTTGAGGAGGTCGAGCACCTCCCAGTCGAGATCCACCGCGACGCGCGGATTGGCGAGCACGGCGAACCCGACGAGCTCCTCGCCCACGACCAGGGGCACGACGAGCCACGCGTCGCTCCAGCCCTCCAGCCAGCGCGGCACCTCCACGTCCACTGCGCGCGGCCCGCGCCGCCGCTGTTCGCCCAGGTCCACCACCCAGCCCGTCCGCGCGAGGAACGCGGCGAGCGCGCCGCCGGGCGGCTCGGCCTCGACGATCTCCGGCGCGTTCCAGCGCGCCACCTGCCGGAAGGCGCGCTCGCGCCTGAGCCAGAGCGCGCCGCCCGGGCTCTCCACCAGGTCGGCGAGCGCGCGCACCGCGCGCTCGTGGATGCCCCCCTGCGCGTCCGCGGCCGCGAGGAGGTTGGTGAAGCGCAGCCATTCCTCGCGGTAGTCGTAGCGGTAGGAGAAGAAGTTCTTGGTGACGAAGACGCGCAGCTTCGAGCGGAAGGTGCCCGAGGTCACCAGCGTGCCGAGGACGAGCAGCGCGGCGAAGAGCAGCGCGACCTGCACCGCGGCGCCCCAGGTGCCGCCGAAGTAGCGGATGTAGTAGCCGACCGCCGCGACGCCGAGGAGATAGACCCCCGAGCCGAGCAGCGCGGTGGTGTGGAAGACCACCTGGCGCGTGACCGCGATGTCCACCGTCCACTCGCGGTTGCGCACCGTCGAGACCGCGACGAACGGGATGACGCATGCCTGCACCGCGCCGTGCGCGCTCCACACCGCCGGGTCCAGGCGCCCGAAGAGCACGCCGTCGGCGTAGAGGAAGAGGTCGAAGGCGAACACCCCGCCGAGGCCGACGCACAGCGGCTTCACCCCCCAGCGCAGCTCGGGCGGCGTGTTGCGCAGCAGCTGCTCCACGCAGACCAGTCCGAACACGGCGAGCCCGAGCGACAGGGCGTAGCCGAGCCGCACGCTGTCGGCGGCGGCGGTCGCGCGCAGCGGCTGCCCGGGGAACATCCACACCAGCGCGATCGCGCCGAGGATCGCGGCGCCCACGAGCACCGGCAGGTGCTGGCGCAGGCGGCGCGACGCGCCGCCGGAGTGGCCGATCGCGAGCAGCAGCAGCAGGAACGCGCTCCAGCCGGCCGAGCGCACGACGTCCGCCACACGCCAGCCGAGCCACAGCCGGTCGCCGCCCCAGCCGGCGTAGGCGAGGCCGAGCCCGGCCCACACCGCGCTCGCGGCGACCGCGCCGACCAGCACCGTGGCGCGGGCGCCGCCGCGCCAGCCGAGCGCGAGCTGCACCGCGAAGCCGCCGAGCGCGACCAGCGCGAGCCCGAAGCTCCAGACGGCGGGCGAGGTGGTGGCGAAAGTGCTCATGGCACGGCACGCCGCGGGTGGAGAGGGTCCAATTTACCCATGAAACGCGCGGCTGGCGACCCCGGCTGCGCCGGGGAGATCCGGATGCGCCGCGGCGGCGGGCCCGGCGCCGCGCCGCCCGGTCGCGGGCTCAGCGCGCGCCTTCGCCGAAGAGCACCACCCGCACGGTCTCGAACAGGATCATCAGATCGAGGAAGAGCGAGTGGTTCTTGACGTAGTACAGGTCGTACTCCAGCTTTTTCGCGGTGTCCTCGACCGACGCGGTGTAGACGTGCCGCACCTGCGCCCAGCCGGTGATGCCCGGCTTCATGCTGAGGCGCAGCGCGTAGAACGGGATCGACTCGCCGAGCTGCGCGACGAAGTACGGCCGCTCGGGCCGCGGGCCGACGAAGCTCATCTCGCCCTTGAGGACGTTGATGAGCTGCGGCAGCTCGTCGATGCGCGTGCGGCGCAGCAGCCGCCCGACGAAGGTGACGCGGTCGTCGTTCGCGGTCGCCCAGCGCGGCCTGCCGTCGCCCTCCGCGTCCGCGCGCATGCTGCGGAACTTGAGCAGCTCGAAGGTCGCGCCGGCGCGCCCGACGCGCGTCTGGCGGTAGATGACCGGGCCGGGGCTCTCCCACAGCACCGCCAGCGCGGCGAGCACCATCACCGGCGCGGCGGCGGCGAGCAGCGCCGCGGACACGACGACGTCGAACGCGCGCTTCACGATCGCGCGCAGCCGGCCCTGCCGGAAGCCGTCGCCGTAGATCAGCCAGCTCGCCTTCAGCGACTCCAGCGGCACGATTCCCTTCACCCGCTCCATGAAGCCGACGAGGTTCGTCACCCGCACGCCGCTCAGGCGGCAGGAGAGGAGGTCGTCCATCGGCAGCACGCCGCCGCGCTGCTCGCGCACCGCGACGATCACCTCGTCCACGCGCAGCGCGCGCGCGGCCTCCGCGACCGAGCCGAACCGGCGCAGGATGCGCGACTCCCCGACCTGCGTGGGCTCGGCCGGCCGCACCGGGAAGAAGCCGACCACCTGCACGCCGGCGAGGGGCGACTCGCGCAGCGTGCGCTCCACCGCCGCGGCCGCGCCGCCGGTGCCCACGACCAGCGCGCGATGCGGCGCGAGGCCCGCCTGGAGGCCGGGCACCATCGCGCGGCGGAACGCGAACACGCCCACGAGGCCCATCAGCGCGCCGACCGTGATCGCGTCGTTGACCGGGTACTGCTGCGGGAACACCGTGAACACGGCGTACGCGATCGGCAGGGCGATGAGGAGCGAGACCAGGAAGCGCGGCGCGACCGCGGTGACGCCGAGCGGCTGGTCGTGGCGGTACAGGCCGAAGGCGCTGCTCACGCACACCATCGCGGCCGCGAACACGAGCGCCGGCATCACCGCCGACGGCGCGGGACTGAGCGAGCCGTGCGGCAGCACGCGCACGCTGAAGTACACGAGCCCGAAGAAGAGACAGGCCTCGAGCATCGCCTGCAGCAGCGTGGTCAGATGGAAGTGATGGCGGAACAAGGTGACCATTCAGGTTTCTTTCCTGCTTGAATTCCTCCCTTGTCCTGCCCGTCCGGCAAGCCCGGCTCTCTCCGCTGCTCCGTCCGCCGGCGTCGTGGCGCCGCGGATCGCTGTTCGTCCCTGTGCAGCCGCCGCGTCGTGCGTGCGGCCCGCCGCGCCGATCCGCCGGCGCGCCAGTGCGCGCGTCCGCCGTCCGGTCGTGGTTCTGGCCTCTCGCTGAACGGCCCCGCTTCCCCCCGCGGTCCCGCATCCCGCCCGGTTCGTCCGACCGCTCGGGTCGGTGCCGGTGTCTTGAACGACTCGTGACCTTCCGTGTTGCAACTCGAACCGCAAAAAACCTGCCGCAAGAATGTCGCTACCCCTTTCTCCTGACGTCGCGCACGTCCCGCTGCGGGCGGTGCGCGGTGGCGATGCCGGTGGCGCAATCTATCCGGCGACGCCTCGTTTTTCACTCCGACGGAAGTGCTAATCGGAGGCGAATCGATGCTGCCATACGGCCTACGCCACGACTTAAAAACATTGTCAAAAGACCGGTACAACCCGTCGCGCGCGAACGGTTCGCCGCGAGTGTGAAAAACGTCACGCGCGGGGGCGCGCGACGTTTGCTAGGCGGAAAGGACTAAGCCGAACGACCACGCGTCGGGCGCAGGCGACGCTCTGTCGCGCGCGGACGACGCGCTCGGGAGACGAGCCGGCCGCGCAAGCGGCGCTTCCCGCGGCGTGGCGTCCACGTGCGCCGGCCGATGGCGAACTGCGTCGCCTACGCCAGACGGTGCGTCCCCTGCTGCAGGCTCGCGGCCGGCTGCAGCGGCTGCGGTGCGGTCGCGAACTGCGCCGCGCCGAGCACCGCCGCCGCGGCGTCGAAGCCGACGCCCGCGAGCGACCCGGTCAGGCCGTAGCGGTACGCGAGGTCCCCGCCGAGCGCCTCCGCGTCGCTCGCCGCGAGATGCGCGTCGAGCAGCGCGTCCATCACCCGCCAGCGGGTCATGTTCGCGTCGGCGGCGCGCGCGGCGTCGAACGCCTGCACGAGCGCGGCGAAGTCGAACCGCGCGACCTTCCGGTTGCGCAGCGGATCGCTCGAGTTCGGGTCGTAGCCCGCCATCGCCTCGGCGATGACCTGCAGGGTCGCGACGCTGCGGTGCGCCGCCGACGCGTACCAGTCCTTGAACGTGATCCGGTCGTCCGGACCCGCCTCGAGGACGAGGTGGTTTCCGGACCTGGACAGGAAGAGCGCGTCGTACGCGATGCCGCCGCCGAGCGACACGGCGTTGTCGGCGCCGCTCGAGGCGTTCACGCTGTCCTGCCCGTCGCCCGCGTTGAAGGCGAAGAGGTCCGCCCCGGCGCCGGGCGACGCGGTGTCGTTGCCGGCGCCGCCGATGAAGAGCTGGCGGGCCGCGTTGCCGCTCATCGTGTCGGCGCCGTCCCCGCCGTGCGCGAGCCCGTTGCCGCCGGAGTCGCGCAGCGTGTCGTTCCCGCCCAGCCCCTGCAGGACGTCCACGCCGCCGCCGCCGGTGAGCGTGTTGTTCGCCGCGTTGCCGCGCAGCATGTTGTTCGCGCCGTTGCCGGTCGCGTTGATAGAGGCCGTGCCGGTCAGCACGACGTGCTCGACGTGCGGGCGGCTCGACACCGAGTAGCCGACCGACGATTCCACCAGGTCCGAGCCGGCGCTCGCGTTCTCCTGCACCGAGTCGCCGCCGTTGTCCACCACGTACGTGTCGTGGCCCAGCCCGCCGCGCATCGTGTCGGCGCCCGCGCCGCCGTCGAGCCGGTCGTCGCCGGACTTCCCGGTCAGCGTGTTCTTCGACGACGTCCCCACCAGGTGCTGCGGCGGGGCCGCCGTGACCGTCACCGCAAGCGGCAGCGTCGCCGTCGCGCCCGCCCCGTCCGTGGCCGTCACGCGCAACTCGAGCGTCCCGATCGCGCCGATCGCCGGCGTGCCGGAGAGCTTGCCCGTCGTCGCGCCGAGCGTGAGCCACGAAGGGAGCGCCGCGCCGTTCGCCAGCGTCGCGCTGTACGAGAGCGCGTCGCCGGCGTCCACGTCCGCAAACGCGGCGTGCGCGAAGTACGCGAGCGCCTGGCCTTCCTCGACGCTCGCCGCGTCGAACGCTCGCAGGAGCTGCGGGGCGTCGTTGACATCGCTCACCGTCAGGTCGAACGCGTCGCTCGCC
>JAGVSZ010000447.1 GCA_019137045.1 Betaproteobacteria bacterium | reverse complement strand
CGGCGCGCCGTGCGCCGCGCGCGGCGTCGACCGGGTCGAACCGGTCACCCCCCGACGCGCGCGGCCGGCGGCCACCAGGCCTCGAGCGCGCCCGCGACCGGCGATTCGACGACGAACCGCGCCGCGCGGGTCGCCTCGACGACCGTCGGTCCGGGGCGATCGATGCGGAAGCTCGCGCCGGCGTCGACGAAGTGATCCTTGCGGTCGCGGTCCTGGGTGATCCACAGCCGCCCGGCGAGCACGCGCACGCGCGCGCCGCGCGCGTCCTGCAAGGTGAGCGCCGACCCGCGCGCGAGCGCGAGGAGGGCGGTGGTGGCCTTGATCTGCATGGTCTCGCTCCCGATAATGCGTTCCGGTCATGCGTCCGGCGCGCCAGAGCGCCGGCGCCACGGGACGAAGTGTTGCCGCCCCGAAGGCGGGCGGCAAACGACTTGTCCGCACTGCATGGATGAGGAACGGGAATCCATATGCCGATGCGCGAGCTGCCGTCGCTCGACCTGCTGAAGGGCTTCGAGGCCGCCGCGCGCCACCTGTCGTTCACCAAGGCGGGGGAGGAGCTCTTCCTCACCCAGTCGGCGATCAGCCGGCAGGTGCAGGCGCTCGAGGCGCAGCTCGGCGTGCAGCTCTTCCAGCGCCGCATCCGCGCGCTGCTGCTCACCGACGAGGGACAGCGCTACTTCAAGGCCGTGCGCGCGGCGCTCGACGACCTGCGCGCAGCCACGCTGTCGGTGCGCGCCGGCAGGTCGAGCGCGGCGCTGACGGTCGCCACCACCGTTTCGTTCGCGTCGCTCTGGCTCGTCCCGCGGCTGGTGCGGTTCCAGTCGGCTCACCCGGGGATCCAGGTGCGCCTGGTCGCCGAGAACCGGATCCAGGACCTGGAGCGCGAGCGCATCGACGTGGCGGTGCGCTACTGCCCGCCGGCGATGGCGGGGCCGGGCGCCGCGCGGCTCTTCGGCGTGCGCGTGCTGCCGGTGGCGAGTCCGGGGGTGTGTCGCGCCGCGCGGCTCGAGCGACCGGGCGACCTCGCGCGTTGCGTGCTGCTCGAGTACGACGAAGCCGAGCGCACGCCGTGGCTGACCTGGCGCGTCTGGTTCGAGACCATGCGCGTCGCGATGCCGAAGCCCGCCGGCATGGTGCGCTTCAGCCAGCCCGACCAGGTGATCCACGCGGCGGTGGCCGGACAGGGCGTCGCCCTCGGCAGCGTGCCGCTCGCCAACGAGCTGCTGCGCTCCGGGCGGCTGGTCGCGCCGTTCGGGCGGCGCCTCACCTCGCCCGGCCTGGCCCGCGCGTACTACGCGATCCTGGCGCCGCGCGCGGCCGACCGGGCCGCGGCGCTGGCGTTCGTGGACTGGCTGAAGTCGGCCGCGGCCGAACGCGCAACCGCCGAATCCCGCGTCCGGCGGCAGAAAAGCGAGCGCAAGCAATGAAACCGCTGCCGCCGGTCCGCTACCGCATCCAGCCGCGCCGTCCGCAGGCGCATCGCTTCGAGGTCGCGTGCACCGTCGCCGACCCGGACCCCGCGGGACAGCGCTTTGCGCTGCCGGCGTGGATCCCGGGCAGCTACATGATCCGGGAGTTCGCCCGGCACGTGGTCTCGGTCCACGCGGAGTCCCGCGGCGCCGCCGTGCCGCTCGCGAAGCTCGACAAGCACACCTGGCGCGCGGCGCCGTGCCGCGGGCCGCTCACGGTCAGCGCCGAGATCTACGCCTGGGACTTATCGGTGCGCGGCGCGCACCTCGACGCGTCGCACGGCTTCTTCAACGGCACGTCGGTCTTTCTGCGGGTGATCGGCAAGGAGGACCGGCCGTGCGAGGTGGAGATCCTCGCGCCGCCCGGCCGGTGGTATGCGCGCTGGCGGGTGGCCACGTCGCTCGCGCGCGCGGGCGCGCGCGCCTATGGCTTCGGGACGTACGCGGCGCAGGACTACGACGAGCTGATCGACCACCCGGTGGAGATGGGGACGTTCGCGCACGTTGCGTTCAGCGTGCAGGGCGTCCCGCACGAGGTCGCGCTCACCGGGCGCCAGCGCTGCGATCTCGCGCGCCTCGCGCGCGACCTGAAGCGCGTGTGCGAGCAGCACGTCCGCCTCTTCGGCGGACCGCCGCCGATGGAACGCTACGTGTTTCTCGTCACCGCGCTCGGCGAGGGCTACGGCGGGCTCGAGCACCGCGCCTCGACCGCGCTCGTGTGCAGCCGCGACGACCTGCCGCAGCCCGGCGTCACGGCGGCGACCGACAGCTATCGCACCTTCCTCGGGCTGGCGAGCCACGAGTACTTCCACACCTGGAACGTCAAGCGCATCAAGCCGCAGGCGTTCACCCCGTACGCGCTCGACCGCGAGAACTACACCGCGACCCTGTGGGCGTTCGAGGGGATCACTTCCTACTACGACGACCTCGCGCTCGTGCGCTGCGGGCTGCTGACGCCCGAGCAGTACCTGGAGGTGCTCGGCCGCGCGATCACGCAGCTCCTGCGCACCCCCGGGCGGCGGCGCCAGACGCTGGCCGAGTCGAGCTGGGACGCGTGGATCAAGTACTACCGCCAGGACGAGAACGCCCCGAACGCCCTCGTGAGCTACTACGGCAAGGGCAGCCTGGTCGCGCTCTGCGCCGATCTCCTCGTCCGCAGCCGGACCGGCGGGCGCCGCTCGCTCGACGACGTCATGCGCGCGCTGTGGCGGCGCTACGGAAGGCGCGGCGCCGGCGTGCCCGAGGACGGCGTCGAGCGCCTCGCCGAGGAGGTGACCGGGGTGAGGCTGCGCAGCTTCTTCGACCGCGCCCTGCGCTCGACCGCCGACCTGCCGCTCGAGTCCCTGCTCGCGGCGGTGGGCGTGGACGTCGAGGTGCGCGCGGCGGAGTCCGCGGGCGACCGCGGCGGGCGCCCGGCGACCACCGGCGCGGCCGCACGCGCGCGGCGCGTCACGCTGGGGGCGCGCACGGCGGACGTCGGCGGCGATCTGAAGCTCACGCACGTGTTCGACGACGGCCCG
>JAGVSZ010000261.1 GCA_019137045.1 Betaproteobacteria bacterium | reverse complement strand
TGGTCAACACGCGCGCCGGCGCCCGCTACGGGCACGACGACTACGTGAGCGCGGGGTGCGGGATGGGCTACGAGGCGACGATGTATCTCCTCGAGCGCGGCGTGCGGCTCACCGGCACCGACGCCTGGAGCTGGGACGCGCCCTTCGTGTACACCGCGGAGAAGTACCGGACGACCGGCAATGCGGGGCTCATCTGGGAGGGCCACAAGGCCGGGCGCGACGTCGGGTACTGCCACCTCGAGAAGCTGCACAACCTGGAGGCGCTGCCCCCCGACGGCTTCATGGTCGCGTGCTTTCCGGTCAAGATCCGGGGCGCCTCGGCGGGCTGGACACGCGCGGTGGCGATCTTCGACGACGCGCCCGCTGCGCCCGCTGCGCGCGCGCCGGCGGGTTGATTTGGAAGGCGAAACTCGGTAGCCTCGACCGCTCCCCCGGCGCCCCGCCGGAAGCCGCTTCGCTACCCACTCCCGAGGACAGCCATGCCGGAATACTCCGACGTCACCAAGGACAAGCTGGTCGCCGACATGAAGATCGTGATCGCCGACGCCGAGGACCTGCTCAAGGCCACCGCGAACGCGGCCGGCGACAAGGTCTCGGCCGCCCGCGCGCGCATGGAAGACAGCCTGCGCAGCGCGCGCATCAAGCTCGCCGAGGCGCAGGAGGTCGTCGTCGACAAGGCCAAGGCCGCGGCGCGCGCGACCGACGACTACGTCCATGCCAATCCCTGGCGCGCGGTCAGCATCGCCGCGGGCGCGGGCCTCGTGCTCGGCCTGCTCATCTCCCGCCGCTAGGCGGCGCCATGACCGAGGCCGGGCCGCAGCGCCCGCCGGGGCTCGCCGGGTCGCTCGCGCGGCTGGCGCGCACCGCGCTCGGGGTGCTGCGCACGCGCCTCGAGATCCTCGCCACCGAGATCGAGGAGGAGCGCATCCGGTTCGCCGGGCTCGCGCTCGTGGTCGCCGCGATCGCGTTCTGCGTGCAGATGGCGGTGCTGCTGTTCGTGATCCTGATGGTGGTGCTGCTGTGGGAGTCGCACCGCGTGGTCACGCTCGGGACGCTTTCCGGCGCGTTCCTCGTGTGCGGCGTCGTGCTGTACTTCTGGCTGCGCCGCAGGCTGCGCACCCGCCCGCGCATGTTCGCGAGCACCCTCGGCGAGCTCGGGAAGGACGACGAGCGGCTCGGCCGCGGAGGCGGCCGCGGGTGAACCGCCGCCTCGCGCAGCTCTACGTCCGCCGCGAGCGGCTGCTCGCGCAGGCCGCCGCGCAGCGCGACGAGGTGGCGCTGCTGCTCGCCCCCCTCGCCGGCCCGCTCGCGCTCGCCGACCGCGGCGTCGCCGCGGCCGCCTATTTGCGCGCGCATCCGGAGCTCGTGCTGATCGCGGCAACGGCGCTCGTCGTCCTGTCGCCGAAGCGCGCCCTGCGCTGGGCGCGCAGGAGCTACGCGGTCTGGCGCGGCTACCGCTGGGCGGCCGGCGCGCTCGCGCGCGCACGCCCGTAGCGGGTCAGAGCGCCCAGTCGTAGTCGATGGTCAGCGGCGCGTGGTCCGAGAAGCGCTTCGACTTGTAGATCGAGGCGCGTAAGGCCTTCGCCGCGATCCCCGGCGTGGCGACCTGGTAGTCGATGCGCCAGCCCACGTTCTTCGCCCACGCCTGGCCGCGGTTCGACCACCAGGTGTACTGCTCGGGGCGCGGATCGAGCCGGCGGAACACGTCCACCCAGCCCGCGGCTTCGAACACCTCGGTCAGCCACGCGCGCTCTTCCGGCAGGAACCCCGAGTTCTTCCGGTTGGCGCGCCAGTTCCTGAGGTCGATCTCCCGGTGCGCGATGTTCCAGTCGCCGCACACGATGAACTCGCGTCCGCTCGCGGCGAGCCGCCGCAGCACCGGCATGAACGCCGCCATGAAGCGGAACTTCGCCTGCTGGCGCTCGGGGGAGCTCGAGCCCGAGGGGAGATACAGCGAGACGATCGAGAGCCGGCCGAAATCGGCGCGCAGGAAACGCCCCTCCGGGTCGAACTCGCGGCTGCCGATTCCGGTCGTCACCGCGTCCGGCTGCCGGGCGCAGTACATGCCGACGCCGCTGTAGCCCTTCTTGCTGGCGAAGTCGAAATGCCCCTTCAGCTTGCCTGGCACGAGGATTGCGTCGGAGAGATCGCTCTCATGCGCTTTGATTTCCTGCATGCACGCGCAATCGGCCTTTTGTCGCACGAGCCAGGCGAGGTACCCCTTCGCGGCCGCCGCGCGGATGCCGTTCAGGTTCAGCGTGATCACGCGTAACATGTTGAATGGAGAAAATAAACGGAGCAGATCTGAATCCGCGGCGGAGTGCGGCCGCGGCCCTGCGCGCCCCGGCCTGCACGGCGGGCGCGAGGTGCTGCGCTTCGGCAATCCCGTGACGAAAACCGGCAGGCACACGCCCGCGGTCTTCGTCGCAGGACCGCTCGTGACCCCCGCACGCCCCCGCCGGCATGAGGAATTTTACGCACACGCCGAACTGCGCCCAGGCGCCATGCCCCTACAACAACACGGAGTCCCGAACCATGCATAGCCGAACGTTCGCCGCGCTCGCAACGTGCGCGCTCCTCGCCGCGGGCCCCGCGGGCGCGCAGAAACTCTACAAGTACACCGATCCGGCCACCGGCAAGACGGTCTACACCGAGCGGCTGCCGATCGAGGCCGCCGGCAAGGCCAACGAGCAGCTCAACCGCCAGGGCAGCGTCGTGCGGCGCGAGGCCGCCGCCCCCACCGCGGACGAGTTCGCCGCGCGCGAGGCCGAGCGCAAGCGCAGGCTCGACGAGGAGGCGGCCGCGCGCGAGGAGAAGCGCAAGAACCAGGCGCTCCTCAACACCTACGCGAGCGAGAAGGACATCGACGAGGCGCGCGCGCGCGCGCTGCAGGCGAACGACGAGGCGATCAAGGACGCCGAGCGCAAGCTCGCCGACGCGCAGAAGCGCCAGAAGCAGCTCGCGGGCGAGGCCGAGTTCTACCAGAGGAAGCCGATGCCGTCGCAGCTCAAGCTCGACATCCAGAACAACCAGGTCGAGCTCAGGACGCACGGCGAGCTGCTCGACGCGAAGCGCAAGGACACGGTGGCGATCAACGCGAAGTACGACGAGGACAAGCGCCGCTACGTCGAGCTGATGAAGGGCGGCGCGGTGGCGACCGCGGCGCCCTCCCCCGCGAAGAAGTAGGCGCGCCCGTCGGCGCCGGCGCGCGCCGCGGCGGCGGCCCGCCCCTTACCCGGACAGCTTTCCCTTCAGCAGGTCGTTGACCTGCTGCGGGTTCGCCTTGCCCTTGGTCGCCTTCATCACCTGGCCGACGAGGGCATTGAGGGCCTTCTCCTTGCCGGCGCGGAACTCCTCGACCGACCTCGGGTTGGCGGCGAGCACCTCGGCCACGATCGCCTCGAGCGCGCCCGCGTCCGAGATCTGGCGCAGCCCGCGCCGCGCGACGATCGCGTCGGGGTCGCCCTCCCCTTCCCACATCGCCTTGCGCACGTCTTTCGCGATCTTGCCCGAGATCGTGCCATCTAGAACGAGGGCTTGGACTCGTCCGATCTGCTCTGGCGACACGGGACTCTGCGAGAACTCCAACCCGCGCTCGTTCATCTGCGAGGTGAGCTCTCCAACGGTCACGTTGGCAAGGTCTCTGGGTGCTTCAGGATAGGTTTCCGTGTCTATCTTCATCAGGGAGCGCTCGAAGAAATCCGCCTTGTCGCGACTCGCGGTGACCTGCGCCGCGACTTGAGGCGACAGCTTGTATCGTGATTCGAAGCGCGCTCGCCTCGCGGCCGGCAGCTCCGGCATCCTTGATCGAATCTCTGCGATCCATTGCTCGCTCACCGCGAGCGGCAGCAGGTCGGGGTCGGGGAAGTAGCGATAGTCGTGCGCCTCCTCCTTGGAGCGCAGCGAGCGCGTCTCGTCGCGCTCGGGATCGTACAGGCGCGTCTCCTGGTCGATCCGCCCGCCGGCCTCGAGGATCTCGATCTGGCGCCGCGCCTCGTGCTCGATCGCACGCTCGAGGAAGCGGAACGAGTTCAGGTTCTTGATCTCGCAGCGCGTGCCGAGCGGCGCGCCCGGCCGCCGCACCGACACGTTCGCGTCGCAGCGGAACGAGCCCTCCTGCATGTTGCCGTCGCAGATCTCGATCCAGCGCACCAGCGCGTGCAGCGTGCGCGCGTACGCCACCGCCTCCTCGGCCGAGCGCATGTCGGGCTCGGAGACGATCTCGAGCAGCGGCGTGCCCGCGCGGTTGAGGTCGATGCCGCTCGCGCCGTGGAAATCCTCGTGCAGCGACTTGCCCGCGTCCTCCTCGAGGTGGGCGCGCGTGAGCCGCACCACCTTCTCCGCGCCGCCCGCGAGGATGGTGAGCGCGCCGCCGGCCACGATCGGCGCCTCGTACTGGCTGATCTGGTAGCCCTTCGGCAGGTCGGGGTAGAAGTAGTTCTTGCGCGCGAACACCGAGGTCCGGTTGAGCTCGCCGCCGACCGCCAGGGCGAAGCGGATGGCGCGCTCGACCGCGCCGCGGTTCAGCACCGGCAGCGTGCCGGGCAGCGCGATGTCGACGCCGCAGGCCTGCGTGTTCGGCGCGGCGCCGAACGCCGTCGCCGCGCCCGAGAAGATCTTCGACCGCGTCGAGAGCTGCGCGTGGGTCTCCAGGCCGATGACGATTTCCCAGCTCATGGTCGGGGCGTCATTGCGCGGCGAAGCCCGGCGGCGCGCGCCGGTGCCAGTCGGTCGCGAGCTGGAACTGGTGCGCGAGGTTCAGCATCCGCGCCTCGGAGAAGTACGGGCCGACGACCTGCAGCCCCACCGGGAGTCCGCCCGCGCCGAATCCGCAGGGGATCGACAGCGCGGGCAGGCCCGCGAGGTTCGGACCCACCGTGTAGATGTCGTTGAGGTACATCTGCACCGGGTCGGAGACCTGTGCGCCGACCGGGAAGGCGACCGTCGGGGAGGTCGGGCCGATGAGAAGGTCGCACTCACCGAAGGCCGCGACGAAATCCTGCGCGATCAGCCGCCGCACGCGCTGCGCCTGGAGGTAGTACGCGTCGTAGTAGCCGTGCGAGAGCACGTAGGTTCCCACCAGGATGCGCCGCTTCACCTCGGTGCCGAAACCCTGCGCGCGCGTCTTGCGGTACATGTCCGCGAGGTCGCCGTACTCCGGCGCGCGGTAGCCGTAGCGCACGCCGTCGAAGCGCGCGAGGTTCGAGGAGGCCTCGGCCGGCGCGATGACGTAATACGCCGGGACCGACAGCGCGCTGTTCG
The DNA here is from genome assembly GCA_019137045.1 of Betaproteobacteria bacterium. Taxonomy (GTDB): domain Bacteria; phylum Pseudomonadota; class Gammaproteobacteria; order Burkholderiales; family SG8-39; genus JAGVSZ01. Next base: position 7,179 of record JAGVSZ010000261.1, on the reverse strand, counting down.
GGAGCCCGACCTCGACCGCCGTCGCGCCGAGCGTGCGCAGCACGGCGAGCGCGCCTTCGACCGCCGCGCGAACGTCCGCGTCCATGCCGGCGCCGAAGTACTCGCGCGGCAGGCCGATGCGCATCCCGGCCAGCGGCCGCGCGAGGTCGCGCGCGTAGTCTTCCTTGGGGCGCTCGAGGCTGGTCGAGTCGCGCGCGTCGAAGCCGGCCATCGCGTTCAGCAGGAGCGCGAGGTCCGCGGCGCCGCGCGCGAACGCCCCGCCCTGGTCGAGGCTCGACGCGTAGGCGATCAGCCCGTAGCGCGAGACGAGGCCGTAGGTCGGCTTGATCCCGGAGATGCCGCAGAAGCCGGCCGGCTGGCGGATCGACCCGCCGGTGTCGGTGCCGGTCGCGCACGGGGCGAGCCGCGCCGCGACCGCGGCGGCCGAGCCGCCCGAGGAACCGCCCGGGACGCGCGCCGGGTCCCAGGGGTTGCGGGCCGGCCCGAAGTGCGAGTTCTCGGTCGACGAGCCCATCGCGAACTCGTCCATGTTGGTCTTGCCGAGGATCACCGCCCCCGCGGCCCCGAACTGCTCGATGACGTGCGCGTCGTAGGGCGCAACGAAGTTCGCGAGCATCTTCGACGCGCAGGTGGTGAGCCAGCCCCGCGCGCAGAAGATGTCCTTGTGGGCGATCGGGATTCCGAGCAGGGGCGTGCGCTCGCCGCGCGCCAGGCGCGCGTCGGCCGCGCGCGCCTGGGCGAGGCTGCGCTCGCGGTCGACCGTGACGAAGGCGTTGAGCGCGCCCTGGTGGCGGTCGATCCGCGCGAGATAGCGCTCGGTCAGCTCGACGCTCGTGACTTTTTTCGCGGCCAGCGCGTCCGCGAGCTCGGCTAGGGAGGCTTCGATCATCGCGACGGGGCGGGAATCGCGCCGGGGCGCGCGGCGCCCGCCTTGCGGTTCCTCACTCGATCACCTTCGGCACGAGGTAGAGATCGGCCTCCACCTGCGGGGCGATCGCCTGGAAGAGGCGGTGCTGGTCGGCCTCGGTGACCTCGTCCGCCCGCAGGCGCAGCATCACGTCCTGCGCGTGGGCCATCGGCGCGACGCCCGCCGTGTCCACCGCCTGGAGCTGCGCCACGAGCGCGAGGATCCCGTTCAGGTCCTGTTGCACCGCGGCGACCTCGGCCGGGGTGACTTCGAGCCGGGCGAGCTGCGCGATCCGGAGGACGTCCGACGAACTGAGCGACATTCGTGATTTCCGACTTAGAACAAGCGCTTAGATTCGGGTATTATAGCCGCCGCGCATGCCCCCGACACCCGGGGCGCGATTCTGGAGATCGATTACCGCATGCTCGGCTTCTTGCGCGCCTATTTCTCCGACGACCTCGCCATCGACCTCGGCACCGCGAACACGCTGATCTACGTGCGCGGCAAGGGCATCGTGCTGGACGAACCGTCGGTCGTTGCCATCCGCCAGGAAGGCGGGCCGAACGCCAAACGCACCATCCAGGCGGTCGGCAAGGAAGCGAAGCAGATGCTCGGCAAGGCGCCGGGCAACATCACCGTGATCCGCCCGATGAAGGACGGCGTCATCGCCGACTTCACCGTCACCGAGCAGATGCTCAAGCAGTTCATCAAGAAGGTGCACGTGTCGCGCCTGCTCTCGCCCTCGCCGCGCATCATCATCTGCGTGCCGTGCGGCTCGACGCAGGTCGAGCGGCGCGCGATCCGCGAGAGCGCGATCGGCGCCGGCGCCTCGCAGGTGTACCTCATCGAGGAGCCGATGGCCGCGGCGATCGGCGCGGACCTGCCGGTGGCGGAGGCCACCGGGTCGATGGTGGTCGACGTCGGCGGCGGCACGACCGAGGTGGGCGTGATCTCGCTCGGCGGCATGGTGTACGCGGGCAGCGTGCGCGTGGGCGGCGACAAGTTCGACGAGGCGATCATCAACTACATCCGCCGCAACTACGGCATGCTGATCGGCGAGTCCACCGCCGAGATGATCAAGAAGGAGATCGGCTCGGCCTTCCCCGGCTCCGAGGTGCGCGAGATCGAGGTGAAGGGCCGCAACCTCGCCGAGGGCATCCCGCGCAGCTTCACCATCTCCTCGAACGAGGTGCTCGAGGCGCTCACCGAGCCGCTGAACCAGATCGTCTCGGCGGTGAAGTCGGCGCTCGAGCAGACCCCGCCCGAGCTCGGCGCGGACATCGCCTCCAAGGGCATGGTCATCACCGGCGGCGGCGCGCTGCTGCGCGACCTCGACCGGCTCCTGATGGAGGAGACCGGACTGCCGGTGATCGTGGCCGAAGACCCGCTCACGTGCGTCGTCCGCGGCTCGGGCAAGGCGCTCGAGAAGATGGACAAGCTCGGGAGCATCTTCACCAACGAGTAGGAAACGGCGCCGGGAAGGGGGAGCGTGCCGTCCGCGCCGCGACCCTGACGCTCCCCGACCCGCGCTTCCCGCTCCCGCACCATGGAGCACACGCCGCCCCAGTTCTTCCACCGCGGCCCGGCTCCGATCGCGCGCCTCACCTTCTTCGTGCTGCTGTCGGTGTTCCTGATGGTGCTCGACGCGCGTTTCCGCTACGCGGAGCCGCTGCGGCAGGTGCTGGCGATCGCCGCCTATCCGCTGCAGCAGATCGCGATCGCCCCGTTCGCCGCGCTCGCGCGCGCGCGCGAGTTCCTCGCCTCGCAGGCCGATCTGCGCGAGCAGAACGCGGCGCTGCGCACGCAGAAGCTGCGCGACGCCGAGGACCTGCTCACGCTCGAGGCGCTGCGCGCCGAGAACGAGGGCCTGCGGCGCCTGCTGGCGGCCAAGGAGCAGCTGCCCGGCGACGCGATCTTCGCCGAGATCGTCTACGCCGGGCGCGACCCGTTCAGCCGCAAGGTGATCATCGACCGCGGCGCGCAGAACGGCGTGCAGCCCGGACAGCCGGTGGTGGACGCGAACGGCGTGCTCGGCCAGGTGACCCGGGTGCAGCCGCTGCTCGCCGAGGTGACGCTGATCGTCGACAAGGACCACGCGATCCCGGTGCAGGTCGTGCGCAACGGCCTGCGCGGGGTGGTGTTCGGATCGGGCGACGGCTCGACGCTCGAGCTGCGCCACATGGCCTCCAACGCCGAAGTCGAGGTGGGCGACCTGCTCGTCACCTCGGGGCTGGACGGCCTGTACCCGCGCGGGCTCCCGGTCGCGCGCGTGGCGAAGGTCGAACGCGACTCGGCCTATGCGTTCGCGAAGATCGTCGGCCAGCCGGTGGCCGGGACGACCCAGCACCAGCAGGTGCTGGTGCTCTCGCCCGCCACCCCCACGCCCCTGTGGTCGGACGAGCCCGAGCGCGCGAAGAAGGGCGGGCGCGCGAAGCGCGGCGCGCGCCGGGGCGAATAGCGGGCCGCGCATGAGACCGCGCTCCCCTGCCCCACGCGCCGCGGAATCGGGGCGCACGACGGGGCGCCGCGAGGCGGCGTCGCGCGCGCGCGACGCTCGGCACGACTGATGGCCGCGAACCCGCACCACATCCTCCTGCCGGTGAACGTCGGCTTCATGGCGACGAGCGTCGTCGCGGCGCTGGCGTTCAACCTGCTGCCGTGGCAGGACGTGCGCGGCGTGCCCGACCTCCTCGCGCTGGTGCTCGTCTTCTGGTGCGTCCACCAGCCGCGCAAGATGGGGATCGGGATCGCGTGGCTGCTCGGGCTGGTGATGGACACGGCGAACGGGGCGCTGTTCGGCCAGCACGCGCTCGCGTACGCGGCGCTCGCGTACACGGCGCAGGGGCTGCACCGGCGCATCCTCAGCTTCCCGCCGTGGCCGCAGGCGCTGCACGTGCTCGTCCTGCTGCTCGCGAGCCAGCTCGTCATGCTCGCGGTGCGCATGCTCGCCGGCGGCACCTTCCCGGGCACGTCGTACTTCTTCGGCAGCCTGGTCTCCGCGGCGCTGTGGCCGCTCGCGACGTTCATCCTGCTCGCGCCGCAGCGGCGGCCCGAGGAGGTGGACGAGACGCGCCCGATCTAGGGGGCCGAGCGTGCGCTACGCCGAGTTCCGCGATCCCGACAGCGACCTGCGCCGCTTCCAGGCGCGGCTCGGCGTCGCCGGCGCGTTCGTGCTCGCGGCCTTCGCGCTGCTGCTCGGGCGCTTCGCGTACCTGCAGCTCTGGCAGCACGACTACTACCGGACCAAGGCCGAGGACAACCGCATCTCGATCGTGCCGATCGCGCCCAACCGCGGGCTGATCCTCGACCGCAACGGCGTGGTCCTGGCGCGCAACGAGTCCCAGTACACGCTCGAGATCAACCCGCGCCAGGTGACCGATCTCGAGGACACCATCGCCGAGCTCGGCAAGGTGCTCGAGATCCTGCCGCGCGACCGCAACCGCTTCCGCAAGCTGCGCCAGGAGATCAAGGGCGCCGAGAGCCTGCCGATCAAGACGCGGCTGAGCGACGCGGAGGTGGCGCGCTTCGCCGCGCACGCCTACCGCTTCCCGGGGGTCGAGATCAAGGCGCGCCTGTTCCGCTCCTACCCGTACGGCGCGACCGCCTCGCACGCGCTCGGCTACATCGGCCGCATCAGCGACCGCGACCTGGAGCGCCTGGAGGGCGAGGGCCTGACCGCGAACTACAAGGGCTCGGACTTCATCGGCAAGAACGGCGTCGAGGCGAGCTACGAGCGCGAGCTGCACGGCACGACCGGAACGGCGCAGGTGGAGATCGATGCCGGCGGGAGGGGGATCCGGACGCTCGCGTCCACCGCGCCGGTCGCCGGCAACAACCTCGTCCTGACCCTCGACATCAGGCTGCAGGAGATCGCGGAGCAGGCCTTCGGCGGCTTCCGCGGCGCGCTGGTGGCGATCGAGCCCGCGACCGGCGACGTGCTCGCGTTCGTCTCGCGGCCGGGCTTCGACCCCAACCTCTTCGTCGACGGCATCGACCCGCAGAGCTGGCAGGCGCTGAACGAGGACCCGGACAAGCCGCTCACCAACCGCGCGCTCTCCGGCGCCTACCCGCCCGGCTCCACCGTGAAGCCGTTCATGGCGCTCATGGCGCTCCAGCTCGGCAAGCGCACCCCCGAGCAGTCGATCAGCGATCCCGGGTACTTCACCCTCCCCGGCGTGGCGCGGCCGTTTCGCGACTGGAAGGCGGGCGGCCACGGCGCGGTCAACCTGCACCGCTCGATCGTGGTGTCGTGCGACACCTACTACTACGGGCTCGCGGCCGACACGGACATCGACCAGCAGCACGCGTTCCTCTCGCAGCTCGGGTTCGGGAGCCCGAGCGGCATCGACATCGACGGCGAGAAGAGCGGCCTGCTGCCCTCGCGCGAGTGGAAGCGCAAGCGCTTCAAGCGGCCGGACGAGCAGAAATGGTACGTGGGCGACAGCGTGTCGGTGGGGATCGGACAGGGCTACTTCCTCGCCACGCCGCTGCAGCTCGCGTACGCCGCGGCGATCCTCGCCAACAACGGCGTCGCCTATCGCCCGCACGTCGTGAGCCGGGTGGTCGACGCGCGCACCGGCGCCGCGCGCCAGATCGAGCCGCAGCCGGCGCGCACGGTGCCGCTCAACCCGAAGTGGGTCAACATCGTGAAGGCCGCGATGGTGGACGTGACGCGGCCCGGCGGCACCGCGGCGCGCGCCGGCGCCGGGGCGCTGTACACGTTCGCGGGCAAGACCGGCACCGCGCAGGTGGTGGCGATGAAGCAGGGCGAGAAGTACGACGAGAAGAAGGTGGACGAGCGCCACCGCGACCACGCGCTCTTCGTCGCGTTCGCGCCGGCCGAGAACCCGAAGATCGCGCTCGGCATCCTGGTCGAGAACGGCGGCCACGGCAGCGGCACCGCCGCGCCGATCGCGCGCACCGTCCTCGACTACTACCTGCTCGGCAAGGTCCCGGAGCGCAAGCCCGAGCTCGACGCCGACGCGCAGGACGACTGAGCGACCGTGCTGCAGCTCGCCGCGCGCGCCTGGGATCGCCTGACCGAGAGCATCGACGGCACGCTGATGCTGCTCGCGGTGCTGATCATCGCGCTCGGGCTCTTCACGCTGTACAGCGCCGCCTACGAGAACCCCGCGCGCATGCAGGCGCAGTTCGTCAACATCGGCGTGGCGCTCGTGGCGATGTGGATCGCCGCGCAGGTGCCGCCGCAGACGCTGATGCGCATGGCGGTCCCGATCTATGCCGTCGGCCTCGCGCTGCTGGTCGCGGTGGCGCTGTTCGGCGAGGTGGCCAACGGCGCGCGGCGCTGGCTGCACGTGGGCGTGGTGCGCTTCCAGCCCTCCGAGATCATGAAGATCGCGATGCCGCTCATGCTGGCGTGGTACTTCCAGCGGCGCGAGGCGACGCTGACCGCGCGCGACTACCTGGTGGCGGCGCTCATCCTCGCGGTGCCGGCGGCCCTGATCGCGCGCCAGCCCGACCTCGGGACGGCGCTCCTCGTGCTCGCGGCGGGCTTCTACGTGATCTTCCTCGCCGGGCTGTCCTGGCGCCTCATCGTCCCGGTCGCGGCGCTCGGCGCGGTCGGCCTGATCGCGCTGATCGCCTTCGAGACCCAGATCTGCCATCCGGACGCGGTCTGGCCGGGGATCAAGGCCTACCAGAAGGCGCGCGTGTGCACGCTGCTCGACCCGAGCACCGATCCGCTCGGGCGCGGCTTCCACATCATCCAGGCGACGATCGCGGTGGGCTCGGGGGGGTTCACCGGCAAGGGCTGGCTGCAGGGCACGCAGACGCACCTCGAGTTCATCCCGGAACGCTCGACCGACTTCATCTTCGCGGTGTTCTCCGAGGAGTTCGGGCTGGCCGGCAACGCCGTCCTGCTCGTCCTGTACGTGGCCCTGCTCGCGCGCGGCTTCGTGATCGCCGCCGGTGCGCCGACCTTCTTCGCGCGGCTCCTCGCCGGCGCGATCACGCTGATCTTCTTCACCTACGCCTTCGTCAACATGGGCATGGTGAGCGGCATCCTGCCGGTGGTGGGCGTGCCGCTGCCGCTGGTGTCGTACGGCGGCACCGCGCTCGTCACGCTGTTCCTGGGGCTCGGCATCCTGATGAGCATCCAGAAGCACCGCAAGCTGGTGCAGACGTGATGCGCGCGGCCGGCGCCCGATCGCTCGCGCTGTGCCTGCTCGCGGCGATCGTCGCGGGCTGCGCGAGCCGGCCCGCGCCGCCGCGCGTCGAGCGCGAGGCGACCGCGCCGCCGCCGGCGAGCGTGC
>JAGVSZ010000080.1 GCA_019137045.1 Betaproteobacteria bacterium | reverse complement strand
ACCGTCACCTCGACGGTGGGTCGCCCGCGCGAGTCCCAGACCCGGCGGCCCTGCACGCGCGCGATCGCAGTCTGTCCCATGCCCGCGCCCCGCGTCACCGCTCCAGCGCCTGGCGCCACGCCTCGGACACCTCGGCGAGGCGCGTCCGCGGCGCGCGCAGGAGCGGCTTCGCGCACGCGCGCACGCGCTCGCGGTCGGCCGCCGCGGCGACGTACTCGACCGGCGACTTCCCGTCCACGCGCGCGAGGAAGAGCCCGGGCAGCAGCCGCGCGCAGCGCGCCTCGTACACGTCGCGCGGCTCCCAGGCGACCCCGGCGAGGTAGCCCTCGGCGAGCGCGCGGAACGCGGCGAGGTAGCGCGCGCGCCACTGCGGCTGCCACAGGCACTTGAGCAGGAGGTGGTTCAGGCAGAACGCGAGGTCGAACGCCGGGTCGCCGTACCACGCGCACTCGGCGTCGAGGAACACCGGCCCGCGCGCGCCCACCAGGATGTTCTTCGGGCTCACGTCCCCGTGCACGAGCGCGAGCTTCGTGCGCGCGGTGCCCTCGGCGAGCGCCCGCAGCGCCGGCGCGACGTCCGGATGGCGCGCGGCGGTGGCGAGGAGATAGGGCTCGAGCCGGATCGGCAGGAAGATGTGGTCGGTGGCGAACCGCGCCGCGATCTCGCGCCGCCCGGCGGTCGCCGCGTGGACGCGGGCGATGCGCCGCCCGACCTCGGTCGCGGTCTCCAGGTCGATCGTGCCGTCGCGCAGCTGCCCCTTCCACACCGGGTAGTCGTCCGGCGCGAGCCACTGCATCGCGAACAGCCCGGCCTCGGCGTCCTCCGCGATCAGGCGCGGCGCGGCGTCGGGCACGAGCTCCGCGGCGACGCGCAGCCACTCGGCCTCGCTGTGGTTGCGCGCGACCGGCGCGCGCCAGTCGGCGGCGACCTTGAGCCGCGCGAGGGCGCGCTTGACGCAGAAGCTGCGCCCGCCGACCTCGACGCGGAAGATGTCGGACGAGACCCCGCCGGAGAGCGGGGTCAACCGGCACTCGGCGCGTGCGCCCGCGAGCCCCATGCGGCCCAGCGCGGCGAGGAGATCCGGATCGGAGGCGGTGGCGGGCGGCACGGCCGGCCGAGTTTACCCGGCCCGCCGCGACCGCCGCGCCGGCCCGCGGCGGGGCGCGCGCCCGGCGCGAATGTCGTAGCGCGCGAGGTCGACGCGCTTGAACTCGACCCGCTCGAAGCGCGCCGGGTCGGCGCCGTGCGGAACGGTCGCGTCGATGCCCACCTTGGTCACCGTCCCGCCCTTGCCGTCGGGGTTGACGCTCACCACCGGGTTGAGGATGTGCCCTTCCTCGCCGGGCAGGACGACGAGGCCTGCGCCCGCGTCGAAGCGCGTGGTGATCGCCCAGTCCACGTCCACCGCGTCGAAGAGATCCACGTCCGCGTCGACCACCACGACGCGCTGCAGGGAGCGGAACGCCCGGAAGGTCTCGCCGATCACCGCGCGCGCGGTGCCGGGGCGCGGATCCCTGACCTGCACCACCGCCGCGTAGAACCCGCACCCGCCGTGCGGGAGGTGGACCGCGGTCACCTCGGGGATGCGGGCGCGGACCGCGGCGAAGATCGCCGCCTCGGCGGTGAAGCCGACCGCGTTCCACACCTCCTTGCCCGAGAGCACGGTGTGGAACACCGGGCGCGCGCGGCGGGTGATCGCCTTCACCCGCATGACCCAGCGCCGGTCGCGGCCGCCGTAGTAGCCGGTCACCTCGGCGAACGGGGCTTCGTCCTCGCGCGCCCCGGGCAGGATCTCCGCCTCGATGACGAACTGCGCGTCGGCGTACGCGGGCACGTCGACGGTCTGCGCGCGCACGAGGTCGATCGGCCGGCCGGCGACGTGGTGCGCGACGAGATGCTTGTCGTCGCCGAGCCGCGGCAGGCTGGACACGATCCAGGGCGCGAGGCCGACGCCGTTGTTGATCGTGACCGGGAGCGGCACGCCGCGCCGCTCCGCGACCTCGACGTACTCGCCGAGGTGGCGCCCGGGGTCGATCAGGAAGGTCAGCCGGTCCTTGCGCGTGACCATCATCCGGTGGATCGAGATGTTGGGCCGCCCCGTCTCCGGGTTGCGCGCGACCACCACCGACGCGTCGAGGTAGCGCCCGCCGTCCTTCAGGGCGTGCACGGGGATCGGCAGGCGCGCGAGATCGATCCGGTCCTCGACCACCTCGTTCGCCGGCGCCCGATCGCGCAGACGCGCCGGGTACGCGTCGGGCCGCGCGCGCCAGCTGCCGATGCCGTCGGCGATCGCGAACGGCACCTGCTCCTTCGGCAGGCCGAAGAGCGACCCCACGATGTCGCGGTTCCAGAGCAGGCCGGTGAACACCGGATAGGGGCTGCCCCGCACGCGCTCGAAGAGCACCGGCTTCCCGCCCTCGAGCCGCCGCGCGACGCCGGCGAGCTCGTGCTTCGGGTCCACCTCCGTGCGCACGCGCAGGAGGTTGCCGCTCGCCGCGAGGTGGTCGATGCACGCCCCGAGATCGACCAGCCGCGCCGCAACGGCGCCCCTGCGCACGCCGACCGCCCCCCCGCCCATGCCGCGCCTCAGGCGTCCGCGGGCGCCGGCAGCGGCGCCTGGCCGCCGCCGAAGCTCAGGCGGCGCGGCGGGGCGCCGCCCCGGGTGACGCGCACCGCGCAGTACTTGAACTCCGGGATCTTGCCGAACGGGTCGAGCGCCGGGTTGGTGAGCGCGTTCGCCGCCGCCTCGTAGTAGCAGAACGGGATGAACACCGCGCCGCGCGGCGTCCCCTCGTCGGCGCGCGCGTACAGCGTGATCGACCCCCGGCGCGACGCGACGGTGATCACCTCGCCCGGCTGCGCGTCCCACGCCGCGAGGTCGAGCGGGTGCACGCTCGCGACCGGCTCGGGCTCGAGCGCGTCCAGCACGCCCGCGCGGCGCGTCATCGCGCCGGTGTGCCAGTGCTCGAGCTGGCGGCCGGTGATGAGCACGAACGGGTACTCGCGGTCCGGCCGCTCGGCCGCCGGAACGATGTCGGCCGGGACGAGCCGCGCGCGCCCGGTCGCGGTCGGGAAGCGCGTGGTGAAGATGACCGGCGTGCCCGCGTCGCCCTCGTTCTCGCACGGGTAGGTGACCGACGAGTCGCGCTCCAGCCGCTCCCAGGTGATGCCGGCGATCGAGTCCATGCAGCCGCGCATCTCGTCGAACACCGCGCGCGGGTGCGCGTAGCGCCAGTCGAGGCCGATGCGGCGCGCGATCTCGTTGATGATCCACAGGTCCGCGCGCGCCTCGCCGGGCGGCTCCAGCGCCTTGCGCCCGAGCTGCACCATGCGGTCGGTGTTGGTGACGGTGCCGTCCTTCTCCGGCCACGCGGTCGCCGGCAGCACGACGTCGGCGAGGTACGCGGTCTCGGTCAGGAAGAGGTCCTGCACCACCAGGTGGTCGAGCGTCGCCAGCGCCGCGCGCGCGTGCGCGACGTCCGGGTCGGACAGCGCCGGGTTCTCGCCCATGACGTACATGCCGCGGATCGCGCCCTTCTGCGCGGCGTTCAGGATCTCCACCACGGTGAGGCCGGGCTGCCGGTCGAGCGCGCGTCCCCAGAAGCGCTCGAAGCGCGCGTTCGCCTCCGGGTTGTCGACGCGCTGGTAGTCCGGGTAGAACATCGGGATGAGCCCCGCGTCGGACGCGCCCTGCACGTTGTTCTGCCCGCGCAGCGGGTGCAGCCCCGTGCCCGGCCGGCCGATCTGGCCGGTCACGAGCGCGAGCGCGATCAGGCAGCGCGCGTTGTCGGTGCCGTGCACGTGCTGCGACACCCCCATGCCCCACAGGATCATCGCGGCCCGCGCGGTCGCGTAGAGGCGCGCCACCGCGCGGATGGTCGGCGCGGGGATGCCGCAGACCGGCGCCCTCGCCTCCGGCGAGTACTTGCGCACGCTCTCGCGCAGCGCGTCGTAGCCGCTGGTGCGGTTGCGCACGAAGGCCGCGTCGGCCAGCCCCTCCTCCACGATGGCGTGGATCATGGCGTTCAGCAGCGCGACGTCGGTCGCGGGGTTGAACTGCAGCACGTGCGTCGCGTGGCGCGCGAGCTCGGTGCGGCGCGGGTCGGCGACGATCAGCTTCACCCCGCGCCGCGCGGCGTTCTTGATCCAGGTCGCCGCGACCGGGTGGTTGACCGTCGGGTTCGAGCCGATCACCAGGACCACCTCGGCCTCGAGCACGTCGCGCACCGGGTTGGACACCGCGCCCGAGCTCACCCCCTCCATCAGCGCCGCCACGCTCGAGGCGTGGCACAGACGCGTGCAGTGGTCGACGTTGTTCGAGCCGAAGCCGGTGCGCACGAGTTTCTGGAAGAGGTACGCCTCCTCGTTCGTGCCCTTCGCCGAGCCGAAGCCGGCGAGCGCCTTCGCCCCGTGCCGGTCGCGGATCTCCCGCAGCCCGCGCGCGGCGAGGTCGAGCGCCTCCTCCCAGCTCGCCTCGCGGAACGCGACTTGCCAGTGGCCCGGGTCGACCACGAAACTCCCCGTCTTCGGCACGCCCGGCCGGCGCACGAGCGGCTTGGTGAGGCGGTGCCGGTGCGCGACGTAGTCGAAGCCGTAGCGGCCCTTGACGCACAGCCGGCCGTGGTTCGCGGGCCCGTCGCGGCCCTGGACCTGGACGATCCGGTTGTCCTTGACGTGATAGGTGAGCAGGCAGCCCACGCCGCAGTAGGGGCAGACCGAGTCCACCTTGCGGTCGGCGACGACCAGCCCGGCGCCGCGCGCCGGCGCGAGCGCCCCGGTCGGGCAGGCCTGCACGCACTCGCCGCAGCCGACGCAGCTCGACTCGCCCATCGGGTCGTCCAGGTCGAACACGATCTTTGCGTGCTCGCCGCGAAAGGCGTAGCCGATCACGTCGTTCGCCTGCTCCTCGCGACAGGCGCGCACGCAGCGCGTGCACTGGATGCAGGCGTCGAGGTTGACCGCGATCGCCGGATGCGAGAGGTCGGCGCGCGGCTGCGCGCGCGCCGGGAAGCGCGGCCGCCCCACCCCGAGCTTGCGCGCCCAGGCGTCGAGCTTGCTCTCCCGCGTGTACGGGGAAGCGCGCTGCCCCGGCCCCTCCGGCCCCGCCTCCGGCATGTCCGCGAGCAGCAGCTCGAGCACCATCTTCTGCGCGCCCACCGCGCGCGCGCTGTCGGTGGTCACCTCCATGCCGTCCTGCGGGTAGCGGCAGCACGACGGCGCGAGCACGCGCTCGCCCTTGATCTCCACCACGCACGCGCGGCAGTTGCCGTCCGGGCGCATTCCCGGCTTGTAGCAGAGGTGCGGGATCGCGATCCCGTGCCGGCGCGCGGTCTCGATGATGGGCTCGTCGGCGCGGCCGGCGACCGTGCGGCCGTTCAGCTTGAACTCGACCGGCAGCGCGGCGAGCTGTTGCGGGTTGGCGCGATCCATCGCTCTCGTGCTCCGTTCAGTCCAGCTCGTGCGGGAAATGCTTCAGCGCGCACAGCATCGGATTGGGCGCCGCCTGCCCCAGCCCGCAGATCGAGGCGTCCAGCATCGTCCGCGCGAGCTCCTTCAGCAGCGGCGCGTCCCACCTCGACCCCTGCATCAGCGCGAGCGCCTTCGCGGTGCCCGCGCGGCACGGCGTGCACTGCCCGCACGACTCCTCCTTGAAGAACGCGAGGAGGTTGCGCGCGGCGTCGGTCGCGCGGTCCCGGTCCGACAGGATCACCACCGCGGCCGAGCCGATGAAGCACCCGTGCTCGTTGAGCGTGTCGAAGTCGAGCGGGATGTCGGCCATCGACGCCGGCAGGATGCCGCCGGAGGCGCCGCCCGGAAGGTAGGCGTAGAGGCGGTGGCCGTCCAGCATCCCGCCGCAGTACTCGTCGATGAGCTCGCGCACGGTGATGCCCGCCGGCGCGAGGTGCATGCCGGGCTTCTTGACCCGCCCGGACACGGAGAACGAGCGCAGGCCCCTGCGGCCGTTGCGCCCGAAGCCGGCGAACCACTCCGGGCCCTTCTCGAGGATGTCGCGCACCCAGTACACGGTCTCGAAGTTGTGCTCGAGCGTGGGATAGCCGAACAGCCCCACCTGCGCGACGTACGGCGGGCGCAGGCGCGGCATCCCGCGCTTGCCCTCGATCGACTCGAGCATCGCCGACTCCTCGCCGCAGATGTAGGCGCCGGCGCCGCGGCGCAGCTCGATGGGCGGGAGCGCGCAGGGCGGGTCGGCCGCGAGCCGCGCGAGCTCCCGCGCGAGGATCGCGCGGCACCCGTGGTACTCGTCGCGCAGGTAGATGTAGCACGACCCCGCCTGCACCGCCCAGGCGGCGATCAGCATGCCCTCGAGGAAGCGGTGCGGGTCGCGCTCGAGGTAGACGCGGTCCTTGAAGGTGCCCGGCTCGCCCTCGTCGACGTTGAGCGCCACCACTTTCGGCTGCGGCTCCGCGCGCACGATGCGCCACTTGCGCCCGGTCGGGAAGCCGGCGCCGCCGAGCCCGCGCAGGCCCGAGTGCTCCATCTTCTGCACCAGCGCCTCGCCGTCGTGGGCGCCCGCGAGGCACGCGGCGAGCAGCCGGTAGCCGCCGGCCGCGCGATACGACTCGTAGCCGACGTACGCGGGGCTCACCGTGGAGCCGGGCCCGGGCGTGTCGAGCGGCTCGATCAAGCTCTCCGGGGCGAACGTCGCCCGGTCGGAGGCCGCGGGATGCGCGAACCGGCGCGCCCGGACGAGCGCCTGGATCTTGTCCGCCGTCGCGTGCGGGACCGGATGCTGGTGCACGCTCGCCGCCGGCGCCTGCTCGCAGCGCCCGATGCACGGCGCCGGCAGCACGCGCACGTCCTTGCCCAGCACGCGCGGCAGCGCTTGCAGCAGCGCCTGCGCCCCCGCGAGCGCGCAGGAGAGCGAGTTGCACACGCGCACGGTGACCGCGGGCGGCGCGGCGGCGCCGTCCTGCACCACGTCGAAGTGGTGATAGAACGTCGCCACCTCGTACACCTCGGTCGGGGCGAGCCTCATCTCCGCCGCGAGCGCGACGAGGTGGCGGTCGGCGAGCGCGCCGTACCGGTCCTGGATGCGGTGGAGGAACTCGATCAGGAGGTCGCGCCGCAGCGGCCCGTCCCCGACCAGCGCGCGCACTTCGGCGCGCGCCTGCGGTTGCGGCTGGCGCCCCTTCAGCGTCGCGCGCACCCCGGACTTGCGCGCCGCCGCCCCGGCTCGGTCGTTCATGCTCCGCGTCCTCGCGCGTTGGCTTCCGGCCGAGTATCCCGCGCGCCAACGCGGCGCGCCATTGACGACGGTCAAGCGGCAAACCGCGCCCGATGCTGCGCCGCGGGGCGCGCGCCGCTACGCGCGCGCGAAGAAGGCGCGCAGCGACTTGGTCACGAGCTCGGGGGATTCCATGTTGGGGAAGTGGCCGACCGCCGGCACGCCGAGCCGGCGCGCGTTCGCCACCTGGCGCTCGATGGTCTCGGCCATGCGCTGGAACTCGGGCAGATCCCGGTCGCCGACCATCGCGAGCGTCGCGGCGCGGATCTTGCCGAGCTGCGACAGGGTCGGCGGCGCCACGCGCCGCTCGGGGTCCGCGTGCACGAAGTGCCAGCCGGAGTACGCCTCGACCATGCGCGCGAAGCGCGCGTCGAGCGGCGCGTTCGCCCGCAGCGGCGCGAAGAGCGGGAGCGCGAGCCACGCGGCCTTGGCCGCGGCGAGGTCGCCGGCGCGCCCGGCGCGGATCACCGGCGCGTACATCTGGAGCCACTCGCGCGACCACGGCCAGCCGCCGATCACCGCGTCGATGACCACGATCGAGCGCAGCGCGTCGGGCCGCGTGACCGCGAAGTCGAGCGCGCAGCGCCCGCCCATCGAGGCGCCGACGACGTGCGGGCGGTCCGCTTCGAGGTGCGCGAGGAGCGCCGCGAGGTCGTCCGCGTGCGAGTACGCGCGCCCGGGCTGCGGCACGGTGGAGCGCCCGAACCCGCGCAGGTCGTAGCGGACGACGCGGAACTCGCGCGCGAGCCCCTCGTACTGGTCGTCCCACATGCGCGTGTCGAGCGCGAACGCGTGCAGGAAGACCACCGGCTCGCCCCTGCCCGCGGTCTCGTAGTAGAGCCGCCCGCCGTCGACCTCGACGTAGCCGCTCGCGCGCTTGGGCGCAAACGGGTCGAGCCCCTCCTGGCCGGCGCAGGCGGCGAGCGCGAGCGCGCCGGCGGAGGCGAGGAAGCGGCGGCGCGGCGTGCCGGTCACTTCAGCGCGGACTGCAGCAGCTTGCCCATCTCCGCCGGGTTCTTCGTGACCCGGATGCCGCACGCCTCCATCACCGCGAGCTTCTCCTGCGCAGTGCCCTTGCCGCCCGAGATGATCGCGCCCGCGTGGCCCATGCGCTTGCCGGGCGGCGCGGTGACCCCGGCGATGAAGCCGACCACCGGCTTCTTCATGTTGTCCTTGACCCAGCGCGCCGCCGTCTCCTCGTCGTCGCCGCCGATCTCGCCGATCATGATCACCGCGTCGGTCTCCGGATCCTCGTTGAAGAGCCGGAGCACGTCGACGTGCTTCAGCCCGTTCACCGGGTCGCCGCCGATGCCGACCGCGGTGGACTGGCCCAGCCCGAGCGCGCTCAGCTGACCCACCGCCTCGTAAGTGAGCGTGCCGGAGCGCGACACCACGCCGATGCGCCCCTTCTTGTGGATGTGGCCGGGCATGATGCCGATCTTCAGCTCGTCGGGCGTGATCACCCCCGGGCAGTTCGGCCCCACGAGCAGCGTCTTCTTCTGCTGCTTGCGCATGCGGTCGCGCACCTCGATCATGTCGCGCACCGGGATGCCCTCGGTGATGCAGATCACGAGATCCAGATCGGCCTCGCACGCCTCCCAGATCGCGGCCGCGGCGCCCGGCGGCGGCACGTAGATCACCGAGACGTTCGCGCCCGCCTTCGCTTTCGCCTCCTTGACGGTCGCGAAGATCGGGATGCCCTCGAAGTCCTCGCCCGCCTTCTTCGGATTGACGCCGGCCACGTAACACGCCTTGCCGTGCGCGTAATCGCGGCTCATGCGGGTGTGGAACTGGCCGGTCTTGCCGGTGATGCCCTGGGTCACCACGCGCGAGTGCTTGTTGATCAGGATCGACATGGCTAGCGCTTTCCTTGGGCGGCCGCGACGACCTTCTCGGCGGCGTCCGCCATGTTCGCCGCGGAGATGATCGGCAGCCCCGAGTCGGCCAGGATCTTCTTGCCGAGCTCGACGTTGGTGCCTTCCAGCCGCACCACCAGCGGCACGCGCAGGCTCACCACCTTCGCCGCCGCCACCAGCGCGGTGGCGATCACGTCGCACTTCATGATGCCGCCGAAGATGTTGACCAGGATCGCCTTCAGCCCCGGGTTGCGCAGCATGATCTTGAACGCCTCGGTCACCTTCTCGGTGCTCGCGCCCCCGCCCACGTCGAGGAAGTTCGCCGGGCTGTCGCCGTAGAGCTTGATGACGTCCATCGTCGCCATCGCGAGGCCCGCGCCGTTCACCAGGCAGCCGATGTTGCCGTCGAGCTGGATGTAGTTGAGGTCGTGCTTGGACGCCTCGACCTCGGCCGGGTCCTCCTCGTCGAGGTCGCGCATCGCGACGATCTCGGGATGGCGGAAGAGCGCGTTGTCGTCGAAGTTCATCTTCGCGTCGAGCGCCACCACCCGGCCGTCGCCGGTGAGGATCATCGGGTTGATCTCGGCCAGCGACGCGTCCGATTCCCAGAACGCGCGGTACAGCCCCTGCAGCACCGCGCGCGCCTGCGCCACCCCCGCCTCCGGCACGCCGAGCTTGCGCGCCACCTCGTCCGCCTCGGCGTCCTTCAGCCCGGTCGCGGGATCCACGAACACGCGCTCGATCTTCTCCGGATGGGACGCGGCGACCTCCTCGATGTCCATGCCGCCCGCGCTCGAGGCCATGAGGCACACGCGCTGCGACTGCCGGTCGACCACCAAGCCGACGTAGAGCTCCTTCCTGATGTCGGCGCCCTCCTCGATCAGGAGCCGGCGCACCTTCTGGCCCTGCGGCCCGGTCTGGTGCGTGACGAGCTGCATGCCGAGGATCTGCCCGGCGAGCGCCCTCACCTCGTCGAGCGAGCGCGCGAGCTTCACGCCGCCGCCTTTGCCGCGCCCGCCGGCGTGGATCTGCGCCTTCACCACCCACACCTTGCCGCCGAGCGACTTCGCCGCCTGCACCGCCTCGTCGACCGAGAAGCACGCGACCGAGCGCGGCGTCGGGACGCCGAACTTGCGCAGCACTTCCTTCGCCTGGTACTCGTGGATCTTCATTCGTACCCCCTCCGTGTGGGGCGGCAGTCTCGCGCGCGCGCCGCGCGCGCCGCATTGATCCGGCTCAACCGCAGACCCAATCTAATCCGTCCCGGTCCTGGCGGAGCGGTACCACTTCGGGTAGTACTCGCGCACCGCCTCGCCGCGCGTGTCGAGGGCGTGGCACTGGTCGAGCTGGAACGGCTTGCGCCCGTCGTCCTGGTTGTCGACCCGCTCCCCCGCCATCGCCTGGATGGCGGCGGTCGGAAACTGCCACAGCGCCTCGTTGACGTGGCGGCACCCGGCGAGGTGGTGGAAGTCTTCCTGGACGGCCTTGCGGAAGCCGCGGCCGAGGTTGCGCCCGACCAGCCTGCGGTAGTCCGGCGTCACCCGCGCGCAGTGCGGCGCGTACGGCATCGCCTCGATGTGCACGAGCGCATCGACGATGTCCAGAGCGAGCGTGACGGTGAGCCGGATCCACATGTCGTGCACCGGCGTGCCGGCGGGCCGCAGCCCGCTCGAGAGCCGGTAGTCGAACGGCTTCACGTCGGTGAGGTGCGCCTCGATGTCCCACAGGCCGTCGGCGCGCTTGTACGCCTCGAAGCGGAGCCGGCGGGTGTGCGTGAGCGAGCGCGCGACGGTCGGAACGGGCAGCGGCATCGGAAACGGGGGCGAAGCGCGATGTTGCGGTGCGGCGATTCTAGCAGCGAACGCGCCGCGGCCGCCCGATGCCGTACTCTTGCGTCCTGCACCTCCCGCCGCGCATGAAGGCCGTCCTCGCCCTCGATCAAGGCACCACCAGCTCGCGCGCCATCGTGTTCGACGAGGCGGGCGCGGTGCGCGGGCTCGCGCAGCGCGAGTTCCGCCAGCTCTTCCCGCAGCCGGGCTGGGTCGAGCACGACCCGGAGGAGATCTGGCGCGCCCAGCTCGCGGTCGCGCAGGAAGCGCTCGCCAACGCGCGCGTGGCGGCGCGCGACCTCGCCGCGATCGGGATCGCCAACCAGCGCGAGACCACGGTCCTGTGGGAGCGCGCGACCGGCGCGCCGCTCGCGAACGCGATCGTCTGGCAGGACCGGCGGACGGCCGCAGCGTGCGACCGCCTGCAGGCCGACGGCGCGGCCGACTGGGTGCGCGCGAAGACCGGGCTCGTGCTCGACCCGTACTTCTCGGCGACGAAGCTGGCGTGGCTCCTCGACGCGATCCCGGGCGCCCGCGCGCGCGCCGCGCGCGGCGAGCTCGCCTTCGGCACGATCGACGCCTGGCTCGCGTGGAAGCTCACCCACGGCCGGCTGCACGTCACCGACGTCACCAACGCGTCGCGCACGCTCCTCTTCGACATCGGGCACGGGCGCTGGGACGACGCGCTGCTCGAGCTCTTCCGCGTCCCGCGCGAGGTGCTGCCGGCGGTGCATGCCTCGAGCGCGGTGCTCGGCGAGTGCGCGCCCGACCTCCTCGGCGCCGCGGTCCCGCTCGCCGGCATCGCCGGCGACCAGCAGGCCGCGCTCTTCGGCCAGGGCTGCCACGGCCCGGGCCTGGCCAAGAACACCTACGGCACCGGCTGCTTCATGCTGCTGCACACCGGCGCCGAGCGCATCCGCTCCGCCGCCGGCCTGGTGACGACCGCCGCCGCGTCGAGCGGCGCGGCGGAGTACGCGCTGGAGGGCAGCGTCTTCGTCGCCGGCGCGGTCGTGCAGTGGCTGCGCGACGGCCTCAAGCTGATCGCGTCGGCCGCCGAGATCGAGGCGCTCGCGCGCTCGGTCCCGGACGCGGGCGGGGTCTGCCTCGTGCCCGCGTTCACCGGCCTCGGGGCGCCGCACTGGGACGCGTACGCGCGCGGGGCGATGCTCGGACTCACGCGCGGCACGACCGCGGCGCACCTCGCGCGCGCGGCGCTCGAATCGATCGCGTTCCAGGCGGCCGAAGTGCTCGGCGCGATGGAGCGCGATGCGGGCACGCGGCTCGCGGAGCTGCGCGTGGACGGCGGCGCGACGGCGAACGCGCTGCTCATGCAGTTCCAGGCCGACCTCCTCGGCGTGCCGGTGGTGCGCCCGCGCGTGCTGGAGACGACCGCGCTCGGCGCCGCGTACCTCGCGGGGCTCGCGGTCGGGGTCTGGCCCGACCGCGCGGCCCTCGCGGCGCGGTGGGAGCGCGAGCGCGTGTTCGAGCCGGCGATGCCGCGCGACGAGGCGCACGCGCGGCGCGCGCAATGGGCGCGCGCGGTCGAGCGCGCGAAAGGCTGGGAAGGCG
>JAGVSZ010000275.1 GCA_019137045.1 Betaproteobacteria bacterium | reverse complement strand
CCGAACCGCGTGGGCCCGCGCAAGCGGCCCTACCACACCATCATCCCCGGCTTCGTGACCCGGGACGGCGAGCCGGTGATGAGCTTCGGCCTGATGGGCGGCACGATGCAGCCGCAGGGGCACACGCAGCTCATGGTGCGCCTGGCCGACTACGGCCAGGACCCGCAGAGCGCGATCGACGGGCCGCGCTTTCGCATCATGAACGGCCTCGACATCAACGTGGAGCCGTCGTTTCCCGACGCCACGCTCGCGGAGCTGGCGCGGCGCGGGCACCGGCTGGTGCAGCTGCCCGAGGGCTACATGGACTTCGGCTGCGCCCAGATCGCGCTCAAGGTGGACGGCGGCTACGTGTGCGCGTCGGACCCGCGGCGCGACTCGCTCGCGGTCGGTTTCTGAGGCGATGAGCGCCGAGCTCTGCTTCCTCTCCGCGACCGAGCTCGTCGCGCGCTACGCCGCGCGGACGCTCTCCCCGGTCGAGGTCGCCCGCGCGGTGCTCGCGCGCATCGAGGCGCTCAACCCGCAGCTGAACGCCTACTGTCTCGTCGACGCCGACGGCGCGCTCGCCGCGGCGCGCGCGTCGGAGGCGCGCTGGGTGAAGGGCGCGCCGGCCGGCCCCGTGGACGGCGTGCCGGCGTCGATCAAGGACCTCGTGCACGCGCGGGGCTGGCCGACGCTGCGCGGGTCGCGGACGGTCGATCCGGCCGGGCCCTGGCCCGACGACGCGCCGGCGACCGCGCGCCTGCGCGAGTCGGGCGCGGTGCTGCTCGGCAAGACCTGCACGCCCGAGTTCGGCTGGAAGGGCGTCACCGACAGCGCGCTCACCGGCGTCACGCGCAATCCCTGGCACCTCGAGCGCACCCCGGGCGGCTCGAGCGGCGGCGCGTCCGCGCAGGTCGCCGCCGGCCTCGGGCAGCTCGCGGTGGGCACCGACGGCGGCGGCTCGATCCGCATCCCGTGCGCCTTCACCGGCATCTCGGGCATCAAGGCCAACTTCGGGCGGGTGCCGGCGTGGCCGCTCTCGCCGATGGGCACCGTCGCGCACGTCGGCCCGATGGCGCGCACGATCGCCGACTGCGCGCTCATGCTGAACGTGCTGGCGCGGCCCGACGCGCGCGACTGGTACGCGCTGCCGCACGACGCGCGCGACTGGACCGCGGGGCTCGACGCCGGCGTGCAGGGGCTGCGGATCGCCTACAGCCCGCGCCTCGGCTACGTGCAGCACGTCCATCCGGAGGTCGAGGCGCGCGTGGCGGACGCCGTCGGGAAGCTCGCCGAGCTCGGCGCGACCGTCGACCGGGCCGACCCCGGCTTCGCCGACTGCAGCGGCGCGTTCGCCGTGCACTGGACGAGCGGCGCGTACAACGCGCTGCGGCGCCTGCCGGCGGACAAGCTCGCCCTGGTCGAGCCGGGCCTGGTGCGCTGGTTCGAGGCGGGGTCCAAGTGGACGCTCGACCAGTACCTGGACGCGGTCGCCGCGCGGCAGGCGCTCGGCGAGCACATGCGCCGCTTCCACGAGCGGTGGGACCTCCTCGCCACGCCCGCGCTCGCGGTCCCGGCGTTCGCGGTGGGGCGCGTCGTTCCGGACGGCCCGCCGCACGCCGACCGCGACGACTGGACGACGTGGACGCCGTTCAGCTACCCGTTCAACCTGACGCAGCAGCCGGCGCTGTCGGTGCCGTGCGGGTTCACCGCCGACGGACTGCCGGTCGGGCTGCAGCTCGTCGCGCCGCAGCACCGCGAGGATCTCTGCCTGCGCGCGGCGCACGCGTTCCAGCTGGCGACCGCGCACCTGAAGCGCCCACCGCTTTGACGCCGCGGCTCGAGGCGCTCGATCGGGGAGGGTTCCTTCTTTCACGAGCAGTTCGGGTACTTCGCACAGGGAGTCGGCGAGTCGACCGCGGTGCTGCCCGCGGGCTGGAAGAAGCGCCTGGTGCGCGAAAAGATCGCGAGCACGGGCGGAATCGAAGGGCTCTGCCTCGAGGGGCACGATCGCGCCCTCTCCAAGTATGCCGCCGGCCGGAGGAGAGACCTCGAATTCACGCGCGCGCTGGCGCGACATGGAATGACCCGTCGGCGCACGTTGCTCGCCCGCGCCGCGACCACGGCGCTCACGCCGGAGGTCCGGCGCCGAGTCGAGGGACGCATCGTCCGCGACTTCGCGCGGGCGCGTCCCGGGAAGAGATGAGCGCGTTGCGCACGCAGCGACGACACCGAGGAGGAGACCGACGATGCTGAAGATCTGGGGCCGGGTGAACTCGATCAACGTGCAGAAGGTGATGTGGACGGTCGCGGAGCTGAACGTTCCGCACACCCGCGTCGACGCCGGCATGGCGTTCGGCGTGGTCGGCACCCCCGAGTACCGCGCGCTGAACCCGAACGGCCGCGTGCCGACGATCGACTACGACGGCTTCGTCCTGTGGGAGTCGAACACCATCGTGCGCTACCTCTACGCCCGGCACGGCCCGGCGCGCACGCTCGAGGAGAGCTACGCGGCCGAGAAGTGGATGGACTGGGTGCTCGCCACGCTCGCCGCGCCCGTCACCACCGCCTTCTGGCAGCTCATCCGCACCCCGGCCGAGAAGCGCGACGACGGCGCGGTCGCGGCCGCGGTCGAGCAGGCGGCCGACGCCTTCAAGATCGCCGACGACGCGCTCGCGTCGCAGCCGTACCTGTCCGGCCGCGCGCTCTCGATGGGCGACGTCCCGCTCGGCTGCTTCGTGCACCGCTGGTTGAACCTGCCGGTCGAGCGGCCGGCGCACCCCAACATCACGCGCTACTACGAGCGGCTGCAGTCGCACCCCGCGTACCGGCAGCACGTGATGATCCCGCTCTCCTGAGCGGGGCGGACCCGCGGGCGAGCCCGCCCGCGGCCAGCGCTGCTAGCGCGGCCGCGCGTGCCCCGGCGTCGAGCTGCGCGAGCCGGCGCACCTCGGCGTAGAAGCGGCCCATGTCGCCATCTTCGCGCGCGAGCAGCGCGCGGAACGCGGGCACGAGCTCCTCGTAGGTCGCCAC
>JAGVSZ010000337.1 GCA_019137045.1 Betaproteobacteria bacterium | reverse complement strand
GTCGAGCGCCTCCGCCACCAGCTGCTCGATGTACCCGCGCCGCTCGCGCCCCATCAGGTTGCGGTCGATGCGCAGGAGGTGGGGGAGGTCCTCGGCCGCGAGGGAGCGCACGTCCACCTTGTCGCGCGCGAGCGCCTCGAAGTCGTTTGCACGGTCGGCGCCGTAGTCCACCTCCGCGGAGAAGTGCCGGTGCTCGGGCGCGGTCACCCCCGCCTCGTCCGCGGCGCCGAGGCGCCCGGCGTGCACCGCGCACTCGAGGATCTGGTTCGGCGCGAGCTCGAAGCCGGCGTGGTCGAAGAAGCGCATGATGTCGTGGTCGCGCCACGACGCGGTCGTGCGCAGCGACGTCGCGCCGCTCTGGCGCGCCTCGGCCTCGAGCGCCTGGATGAGCTGCATCCCGATCCCGTGGCCGCGCTCGTCGGGCCGGACCCCGATCACCTCGAGCCGCAGGGCCGGCTCGGGCAGCCCGAACTCGCCCGCGAGCTTGCGCGCGAGCACGAACCCCGCCAGCGCGCCGCCGTCGTCGATCGCGAACTGGGCGTGCAGCCCGGGCTGCTTCTGCGCCGCCTTCAGGCGCCGTTCGTAGTAGAAGCGGCGCGAGCGGCCGGCCTGGCCGGCGTCGATCGCGACGACGGCCTCGAGGTCGCGCGCCGCGAGACGGCGCACCTTGAGCTGCGGGGCGGAAGCGGTGACGGCCATGGTCCCTCCTCGGACTCGGGCGGGTGGCGCGCACCCGCAGTGGAACACGGCTCCTGGAATCGCCCGGGATGGGCTAGTCGTAATTTGGTACGAAAATACCTAAATCCCTAACGCCCGTCAAGTCTCTCGGTCAACCCGACGCTATCTCCTTCTCGGCGCTGCATTTCCGCCTCAAACTGGTAAACTGGTGCGGAAATGTCGGTTTCCGCTCCCCGCCTCGCCCGCGCGGACGCCCTGACGGTCCGGCCGGTGGAAGCCCGCGACCTCGACGCGGTGATCGCGCTCGACGCGGCCGTGACCGGCCTCTCCAAGCCCGACTACTGGTACGAGCTCTTCCACCGCTACGGCACCCGCGGCCGCCAGCAGCGCTTCTTCTTCGTCGCCGACGCGGACGGCAGGATAGACGGGTCCGTCCTCGGGGAGGTGCGCGACTGGGAGTTCGGCTCGGCGCCGTGCGGATGGGTGTTCGGCATCAGCGTGCGGCCCGACGCGCGCCTGGAGGGGATCGGCACGCGGCTCGTCCAGACCATCATGGCCGCGTTCCGGCGCGCGGGCGTCACCAAGGTGCGCACCCTGCTCGCGCGCGACAACACCCTCGTGCTGTCGTTCTTCCGCAGCCAGGGAATGATGGCGGCGCCGTTCATTGCCCTCGAGCTCGACCTCGACGAAGCGCCGCGATGAAGCTGCAGACCGCGACCAGCCTCGCGCTGGTGAGCGTGCTCGAGGCGGCGGCGCGTCCCGAGCGCCAGGTCTCCGCCGCCGACATCGCCCAGAAGTACGGCGTCTCCATCCATCACCTCGCCAAGGTGCTGCGCGAGCTCGGCCGGGCCGGGATCGTCGAGGCGACGCGCGGCGCGGGCGGCGGCTACCGCTTCGTCGGCAACGCGCGGCGTCTCACCCTGTACGACGTCATCGAGCAGTTCGAGGACATCGGCGCCCGCTCGCCGGAGGCGGGCGGCGCCGATCCCGCGACCGAGGTCGGCCACGCGCTCGCGCGCGTGCTGGCGGAAATCGACGAGATCGCCAAGGCGACCTTCCGCTCGATCACGATCGACACCATGCTGAAGCTGATCGAGCGCGAGCGGGTCGCGCAGCCGCACGCGGCCTGATCAGCCCGGCGCCGCGCGCGGCAGGCTCGCCGCGACGAGGTGGCGCGCGCAGCACGCGAGGTAGAGGGCGAGCGCTCCGCTCCACAGGACACCCGAAGCCGCGAGCAGCCACAGGCGCGGCTCGAACGCCGTCGCCACCCGCGCGACCGCCGCGCCGAGCATCATCAGGTAGGCGGCCACCATCACCGCGGGCACGACGAGCGGACGCCCGGTGTGCCGCAGCGCGATCCGCGTCGCGAGGCCGAGGATCGTGATCCCGAGCGCGCCGACCGTGAACGCGTGCATCCACGCGAGCTCCGGCACCGGGCCGCCGAGCGCCGCCGCCGCGCGCAGGCCCAGCGCCCCTACCAGCCACGCGTACCCGAGGTGCAGCGTCCACAGCAGCGGGTCGTCGGGCACGCGCCAGCCCCGCCAGCGCGCGAGGCGGAGCAGGTTGGCCGCGGCCGCGAGCGCCGCCAGCCCCCCGCGCAGCGCGAGGGTCGCCGCGCAGAATTCCGCCAGCACGAACGCCGCGACGCTCGTGACGGCGAGCAGGTCGAGCGGCACGCTGAAGGTGCCCATCGGCACGCGCGCGGCGGTGAAGACCGGGATCAGCAGTCCGCCCGCCAGCGCGTAGAGCAGCATGACGAGGAGGAGCCCCGCCTCGAGCGCGCGGGAGGCCGCGCGCGCGTCGTGCCCGGCGTGGAACGCCACGTTCGCGGCCGCGAGCAGGAGCAGGAGGACGAGCGGCGCGACGAACAGCTTGCGCCGCGCGCGCAGCACGGTCGGGGCGAGCACGAGCGCGAGCGCCGGGAGGAACGCGGCGTCGACCGCCCCGGTGAGCGCGTCCGGCAGCGCGCCCGCGGCGAGCATTGCGGCCCGACCGGCCAGCCACAGCACGGCCAGGGCCGCGAGCCGGGCGCCGGTCACCTCGTCGGTCAGGGCCCAGCTCGGGATGGCGGTGAGCAGCACCGCGGCGATGATCGCGGCGGCGAAGCCGAACAGCATCTCGTGGCCGTGCCACAGCGGCGCGGCGAGCCGCGGCGCCGCGTTCCCGGCAAGCGCGTACTCCGCGAGCCAGAGCGGCAGCAGGAGCGCGCCCCACGCCATGCCGAGGAGCAGGAACGGCCGGAAGCCGCCGGTCCAGAGCGGGGAGCCTGCGCGCGCGCCCGCGTGCGCCGCGCTCGGGGTTGCGCCCGCGGGGCGGCGCGGCGGGGTCACGCCGCGCAGCGCAGCCCGGGGACGCCCG
>JAGVSZ010000276.1 GCA_019137045.1 Betaproteobacteria bacterium | reverse complement strand
GTGGGCGGCGTCGCGGCTCGGGGCGACGAGGCCGATCGGGACGACGGTCGCAGGCGCGTCGCGATGGCCGAGCCGCAGCTCGAGCCGGCGCACGCCGCCGGCGCGCGCGGCGAGGAAGCCTTCGAGCTGCAGGAACAGCCGTTGCGCCGCGAAGAGGAGGCTCTCGGCCTGCGTCGCCTCCGCCGGGAGCTCGAGGCGGGCGTGGAACCGCGCCGGCGGGAGGTAGAACGCGCGCGGGTCGGCGAGCCGGCCGTGCGCGCGATCGAGGTCGTCGAGGAGCGCCTGGCCGAAGCGGCGCGCGAAGCCGTCGCGCGGGAGCCGCGCGAGCTCGCTTACCGTCCGAACGCCGATCGCGTGCAGCGCCGCGCGCATGTCCGCCTCGCGCACTGCGACGCCGAGCGGGAGGTGCGCGAGCGCCGGCGCGAGGTCGTCGCTGCTCTCGACGCAGCGCTCCACGCCGGCGCGGGCGAGCCATGCGGCGCCGCGCGCGGTGGGCGCGCAGGCGGCGTGCGCGGTGAAGCCCATGCGCACGCCGCCCGCGGCGAGACGCGCGCGGAGGCGGTCGGCGCCGCCGAAGAGCTTCAGGCTGCCTGCGACCTCGAGCGCGAGCGCGTCGGGAAGATCGGGCGCGACGTTCGGGGTGAACTGCGCGGCCCAGCCGGCGAGCCCGAGCAGGGCCTCGGTCTCCGCGGCGGGGTCGCGCAGGCGGACGACGAGGTCGTGCGCGAGCGCGCACGCAGTGGCCAGCGCCATGCCCGGCCGCACGCCGCGGGCGCGCGCCTTGCCGTCGCAGGCGAGCACCCGCTGGCGCTCGGCGACCGCCTGCGGCTCAGGCGTCGCAAGGCTGCGGGTGAGCGCTTCGAGCGGAAGGTTCGGCAGGTACAGCGCGATCCACTGCACGGGGGACGATCGACGAGATGACGCTGGGGCACGGCGGATCGAGCGCGACGATCACCGGACGCGCGCACACCGCGCCGCGCCGCTTGAGGATCCGCACCGCCAGTCCGCCGGCCGCGGTGTCCAGTCCGAGGCGCAGTGCCGCGGGCGAGGCCTCGCCGGAGGCACGCGGAGAACGGAACAGGATGGCAAGCACTGGAGTCTTTTCTGCAGCGAGCTGCAAGCGGCGGAGCTCTGCGTACTTCACCGCGCCGGGCCAGACGAGCACCGCGCCGCAGGCGCAAGAGGCGAGCGCCTGCTCGGCGGCCCACAGCGCGTCGCGCGCCGCGGCCGTTTTGACGATCAGCAGCTGCGGGAGTGCGATGCCGGCGGCGTCGAGCGCCGGCGCGTAGGGCAGGTGAGGCGGGGCGATCCACGCGAGCCGCTTGCCCGCGCGCGAGAGCGCCGCGAGCGCGGGACCGAGGATGCGCAGCTCGCCGATGCCTTCGTGCGCGGGGAGGCACTCGGTGAGGCAGCCGGTCGGCCAGCCGCCGCCGGGCAGCTCCGCGTCGAGCGCGGGAAACCCGGTCGGCACGCTCGCGCTCGCCACCTGCGCGAGCGCTCCGCCGCGCCGGATGTCGGGGCGCTCGAGGAGGGCGGCGAGCGGCGCACCGGGTGCGGCGCGCCCCGGTGCGGGGCCGGACACGGGAAGGGGCGCGGCTTCAAAGCGTGCGGTTGCGGATCACCCCGACCGCGATGCCCTCGATCGCGAGCGGCTGCTCGCGCGTGTCGACCACGATCGGCTTGAACTCCGGGTTCTCGGGCAGGAGTTCGACCTGCGCGCCGCGGCGGCGCAGGCGCTTCACCGTCACCTCGTCCTCGAGGCGCGCCACCACGATCTGGCCCGAGCGCGCGTCGGCCGCCTTGTGCACGGCGAGGAGGTCGCCGTCGAGGATGCCGGCGTCGCGCATGCTCATGCCGCGCACCCTGAGGAGGTAGTCGGCGCGCGGCCGGAAGAGGTTCGGGTCCACCGAGTAGCGGCCGACGATGTGCTCCTCGGCGAGGATCGGCGCGCCCGCGGCGACGCGGCCGACGAGCGGCAGGCCGAGCGCCTCCTTCAGCCGCAGCCCGCGCGCGGTGCCGTCGAGGATCTCGATCGCGCCCTTGCGCTCGAGCGCGCGCAGGTGCTCCTCGGCCGCGTTGGGCGAGGCGAAGCCGAGCATGCGCGCGATCTCCATGCGCGTCGGGGGAAAGCCGGTCTCCTCGATCGTGTCGCGGATGAGCTGCAGGATCTCGGCCTGGCGGGGAGTGAGTTCTTTCATCGCGCGCGCCTCAGGCGTGGGCCGCGTACGCCGCGCCCGGCTCGCGCGCCTGGAAGCCGTTGGCGATCGCGCGCACGCCGGCCGGCATCGGCACCCGCCCGTAGCGCGCCAGGCGCGCCTCGATCGCGAGCCGGCTGCGCGCGTGCGCGCCGGCGAGCTCGTCGACCGAGCGGCCCTGGTCGAAGGCGGCGAGCAGGCGCTCGTCCTCCTCCTTCGGCCACGGCTTGCCCGAGTTGCCGCCCGCGGGGCGCGCGGCCTGCCGCTTCTGCGCGGCGACCGCGCCTTCCATCGCGCGCACCGCCTGGAACAGCGCCCGCACGACGTCGGGGTGCTGGTACGGGCTGTCGGCGGGGAAGGGCTCTCCGGTGAACGGGTCGGTGCCGTTCGACAGGGCCTGCAGGATGCCGAGCGCTTTCTCTTGATCCATGGTCGCCTCCATATTTCTTCCAGCACAGCGCGGATTGAGGAACGGCTCCGCCGCTTCCTCGAATCCGCGGGACCAGCGCCCTTCACCACGTCGGCGCTTCTTTACTGCATTTATATACAGCCCTGAACGAAAAATCAAGTCGCTGCCCCGGCGCGGCGGGAAGCCATTGTTTTGCAAGGCCCGGCCGGTATAATCGGGCGCATCCGCAACCCGTCTCCGGCGGCCCGCCCCATGTTCGGCAAGAAGATCAAGACCGGCTACGAATCCGACGCCACGCGCCTCATCCGCGACCTGCTGCGCGCACAGCCGCGGCTCGCCGACGAGCAGGCGAAGGGCCGCGCGCAGTGGTGGGACCGCAAGCTCGACCTCGAGCAGCTGCGGCGCGCGCGCGAGTCGCGCGTGCCGCAGAAGCCCTACGTCTACCAGACGAGTGACTGACCTCCGGCGCATCGCGGCGGCCCTCGCGCTCGCACTCGCGCTCGCGGGCTGCCTGTCGCCGACCGCGAGCCTGATCCTCAGCCTCATCCCCGAGGGCACGTTCCCGACGCTCCTCAACAACATGAAGGGCGTCAGCGAGCCGAACCGCGAGAAGCTCGCCGCGCTCGAACAGAAGGGCGACTGGGAGGGCGTGGCGCGGTTCGCGCACGAGAACCTCGCGATCGACCCGGCCAACGCCGACTGGTACGTGGTGGCGGGATTCGCGTACGCCCAGATGAAGCAGTTCGACCGCGCCGCCGCCCAGTTCCAGCGGGCGGTGCAGCTCAGCCCGGACGACATCGCCGCCTGGAACCTGCTCGCCCAGTCCCAGCGCGCCATGGGGCAGCCGGAGCGCGCGATCCGCACCCTCGACGGCGCGCTGCGCATCAACCAGGACTCGCCGGTCACCTACTTCCTGCTCGGCGAGAGCTTCCGCGACCTGAAGCGGCCCGAGCGCGCGGTCGGCTTCTACGAGCAGGCGCTGCAGCGCAACCCGCAGTTCCCGGAGGCGGTCTTCGGCGCCGGCGTCGCGTACGCGCAGCTCGGCCGGCGCATGGAATGGGAGATCGCGGTGCAGCGGCTGCGCAAGCTGAGCCCGCCGCTCGCCGAGCAGCTGGCGAGCCTCGCGCCGCGGAGCGCGCCCACGACCGTGGGCGGGGTGCCGGACCTCCCGACCGAGCGGCTCAGCCCGCGGTGAGGGCCGGCGCCGGGCCGCGCGCGGCGGTCACAGGCTGAGCCCGTCGTCGGCGGCGATCGCCGCGCCGTTCACGAACCCCGACTGCTCCGAGGCGAGCAGCAGCAGCAGGCCGTCGAGGTCCGCGGGCTGGCCCACCCGCCGGCGCGGCAGCGTGGCGACGAGCTTGCGCCCGCCGTCGGTCTGCCAGTAGTCGCGGTTCATCTCGGTCTCGATGTACCCGGGGCAGAGCGCGTTCACGTTGATGCCGTAGCGGCCCCACTCGAGCGCGAGCGCGCGCGTCATCTGGATCACGGCGGCCTTGGACATGCAGTAGACCGAGAGCTGGCCGAGCACGCGCAGCCCCGCCGAAGAGGCGATGTTGACGATCCGTCCCGGCCGCTTGGCGGCGATCATCGAGCGGCCGACCGCCTGCGCCACGAAGAACGCGCCCTTGGCGTTGGTGTCCATCATGAAGTCGTAGTCGGCTTCCTCGATCTCGCCCGCGCGCTTGGTGACGCTCACCCCGGAGTTGTTCACTAGGACGTCGAGCGGCCCCAGCGCCGCCTCGGCGGCGGCGACGCCGGCGCGCACCGAGGCGACGTCGGTGACGTCCATCGCGAGCGCGTGCGCCCGCCCCCCGGCGCGCTCGATCTCGGCCGCGAGGGCCGCGAGGCGCTCGGTGCGGCGCGCGGCGAGCGCCACCCGGGCGCCGGCCGCGGCGAGCGTGCCGGCGAAGCGCCAGCCGAGCCCGGACGAGGCGCCGGTGACGAGCGCGGTCTTGCCTTCCAGTCGCAACTCCATGGGATGTGCCTCTCTGCGGTCGGATGCTCGCGATTATGGCGCGCGCAGGCTACACTCGCGCGGCCCGGACCCCTCCCGCCCCGCGCGATGACGCACCTCCTGCGCAGCTACGATCGCGGCGTGCTCCGCGTCACGATCAATCGGCCGGCGAAGCGCAACGCGCTCGCGCGCGAGACGCTGCGGGAGCTGCGCGCGGTGTTCGCGGCGCACGCGGCGCACGCGGAGCTGCGGCTCGCGCTGATCGCGGGCGCGGGAGACCTGGCGTTCTGCGCGGGCGCGGACCTGCTCGAGCTGCAGGCGGCGCGCGCGCCGGAAGAGGCCGCGGCGATCGCCGACGAGGGCGCCGCCGCGCTCGACGCGGTGCGGTCGTTTCCCGTCCCGACGGTCGCCGCGCTCAACGGGTTTGCGCTCGGGGGCGGCGCGGAGCTCGCGCTCGCGTGCGACCTGCGGGTGGCCGCGCCGCACGCGCGCATCGGGTTTACGCACGCGGAGCTCGCCCTCACGAGCGCCTGGGGCGGCGGGCCGGACCTGGTGCACGCGGTGGGGACCGCGAGCGCGCTCGAGCTGCTGGCGAGCGCGCGCGTGCTGCCGGCCGAGGCGGCGCGCGCGGTAGGCCTGGTGCAGCACGTCGCGCCGCGCGAGGCGCCGTTCGTCGCGTTCGTCGACCGCCTCGCGGCGATGATCGCAGGGCGCCCGCCGCACCTGCTGCGCGCGTTCAAGGCGCTCGTGCTCGCGGCGCGGCGCGGGGCGGACCCGGACGCGCTGCGCGCGGTCGAGCGCGACGGGTTCGAGCGCGCCTGGGGCGCGGACGCCCACCGGGCGGCGATCGAGGCCTGGGCGGCCGCGCGGAGCTGAAGCGGCGCGCGCTGCTATGCGCGCACGCGCTTCTCGTTGCGGCACTCCACCAGGTGCCACATGCCGAGCGGCTTCACGCGCTCGTCGCGCAGGCGCGCGAGCGGCAGCCCGTCGAGCACCTGGTCGACCGAGAGGTCGGTGCGGAAGCCGACGCGGATGCACAGCGGCGACACCGCGCGCTCCAGGGGCGCGAGCAGCGGCGTGCCGTTCACGAAGTGGTTGAGCAGCAGGATGCGGCCGCCCGGGCGCACGACGCGCACCATCTCGTTCATCACCGCGCGGTGGTCGGGCACCGCGGTCACGACGTAGGCCGCGACCGCGATGTCGAACGAGTCGTCGGCGAAGGTCATGGCGCCGGCGTCCATGACCTCGAGATTGACGTCCGGCAGGGCGAGCTCCGCGACGCGGTCGCGCGCCTTGTCGAGCATCCCCGCGGAGAGGTCGATGCCGGTGATGCGGCAGCGCCCCGCGTACAGCGGGAGCAGGAGCCCGGTGCCGACGCCGACCTCGAGCACGCTCTCACCCGGGCGCGGCGCGATCGCGGCCGCGAGGGCGATGCGCGAGGGCTGGAACACGCGCCCGAACACGTGGTCGTACACGCGCGAATACGCCGAATAGACGCGCTCGATGTGCGCTGCGTCCACGCTGACTCCTCCCTTCCCTTGTTCGAGGCCGCTATTGTTGGAGCGTTGCCCGCGTTTGTCTAGACCGGCGTCGCGCCCTTGCGCAGCACGTGGCCGAGCCACTGCGCGGTCAGCTTCTCCTGCAGCGAATTCTGCCGCAAGCGCTCGGACAGCGCATGGAAGTCGACCAGGTCGAGCGGCTGGTCCTGGTTGAAGCACGAGAACACGTAGCGCGTCTCGCCGGTCTGCGGGTCGCGCTGCGGCTGCAGGCACTGCGCGCAGATCTCCTTCATCATGCACTGCATCGGCGAGTTGATCGAGCCGATGGCGAAGTGGTGCGGCTTGAGGTGCGGCGCGAGCACCGCGTGCCGCGCGCGCCCCACCGCCGCCATCATGCGGTCCGATCCGATCGCGATGATGCGGTCGGCGGCGGCGGTCTTGAGCGTGGTCGGCCCCAGCCGCTCCGCGGCGTAGGCCTCGATCGCCTGGACGATGTTGCCGACGAAGGCGAAGTCCTGCGGACGGCCGGGCACGAAGCCCGGCGCCTCGTCGCAGCACCAGACGACCACGTCGGCCGCGGCCTCGATCTCCTCGACCTTGTAGCGGTCGACGATCTTCTTGTACCCGGCGAAATAGAGCACCTTCGAGCCGGCCGCGCGGAACGCCTGGCCGATGGAGAACAGCACCGCGTTGCCCAGCCCGCCGCCGGCGAAGAGCACGGTCTCGCCGCCGGCGATGTGCGTCGGGGCGCCGGTCGGCCCCATCAGGACCACCGGCTCGCCGGGCGCGAGGCGCGCGCACAGGTCGCTCGAGCCGCCCATCTCGAGCACGATCGTCGAGACCAGGCCGCGTGCGCGGTCGACCCAGGCGCCGGTGAGCGCGAGCCCTTCCATCTGCAGGCGGGTGCCGTCGATCAGGGGGGCGCGCGACTCGTAGTTCTGCAGGCGGTAGAACTGGCCGGGCTGGAAGCGGCGCGCCGCCGCCGGCGCGCGCACCACGATCTCCACGATCGTGGGCGTGAGGCGCTTCACCTCGTGCACCGTCGCGCGCAGATCGGCGTCGAGCCGCGCGCGGAAGGCCGCGTCCGGCTCGCTGCTCGCCGGCGCGCGCTTCGCCAGCACGCGCGAGACCGCCGGGTGTCCCTGCTTGGTCGAGCCGAGCGCCTTCACCACGTTGCCGAAATAGGACGGGTGCAGGTCGCCGAAGAACGAGACGAAGCGCCCGTCGGGGAGGCGCGACAGGAGCACGTCGGGGCGCGCGGGCTTGCAGAGCGAGAACTCCGGCTGCACCGGCTGGCCGTCCTCGTCGCAGGCGCGGAAGTACTTGCCCTCGACCTGGAAGTGCGCGGCGTCCTCGCGCGCGAGCACCGTGTTGGGCTGGGTGCCGGCGGCGATGAACACGGTGCAGGCGGGCAGGCGCAGCTCGCCCGCGGCCGTCCAGCTGCCGTCCTCCGCGCGCGTCTGGCGCGCGAACCGGATCCCGCTCACCGCGCCGTAGTCGTCGACCTCGATCGCCCGCGGCGTCAGCCCCTCGGCGAACACGATGCCCTCCTCGAGCGCCTTCTCGACCTCCTCGTGGTTGAGGGTGTAGGAGGGGCTGTCGACGAGGCGCCGGCGGTAGCCGATCGTCGCGCCGCCCCAGTGCCGCAGGAGCTCGGCGATGCGCGGCGCGCGCGCCTCGGCGGCCGCCTTGCGGCGCTCGGCGCGGATGGCGCGCGCGTGCGACAGGAACTCCTCGGCGATCTCGCGCTCCTCCGGGTTCCAGCGGTCGCGGATCGCGTCCTCGCCGATGTCGGCGGCGAGCGCCTCGTAGCGGGCGAGGAACTTCTCGACCTGGACCACGTAGTAGGCGAGCGACTCGGTCGCGGTGTCGATCGCGGTGAGCCCGCCACCGATCACCACCACCGGCAGGCGCAGCTGCATGTTGGCGATCGAGTCGCGCTTGGCGGCGCCGGTGAGTTGCAGCGCCATCAGGAAGTCCGAGGCGGTGCGCACGCCGCGCGCGAGCCCGTTGGGGATGTCGAGCGTGGTCGGCTTGCCCGCGCCCATGCAGAGCGCGACGTGGTCGAAGCCGGCGGCGAGCGCGTCTTCGAGCGTGATCGTGCCCCCGAAGCGCACGCCGCCGTAGAGCGCGAACGCCTCGCGGCGCTGCAGCAGCAGGCGCACGAGCTTCAGGAAGTTCTTGTCCCAGCGCACGGTGATGCCGTACTCGGCCACCCCGCCGAACCCGGCCATCGCGCGCTCGTCGAGCGCCTCGTAGAGCGCCATGGCGTCGCGCACCGGCTCGAACTCGGCGCGGCTGCCGTCGGCGTGCACGCCGGCGAGCGCGGCCGGCAGCGGCTCGATCTTCAGGCCGTCGATGCCCACCACCATGTGCCCGTCGTTGAGGAGGTGGTGCGCGAGGCTGAAGCCGGCCGGGCCCATCCCGACCACCAGCACGCGCCGGCCGGTGGCGGGGCGGGGCAGGGGCTGGCGCAGGTTGAGCGGGTTCCAGCGCGTGAGCAGGCTGTAGATCTCGAAGCCCCACGGCAGGCCGAGCACGTCCTTGAGCGTGCGCGTCTCCACCTGCGGGATGTTCACCGGCTCCTGCTTCTGGTAGATGCAGGCCTTCATGCAGTCGTTGCAGATGCGGTGGCCGGTGGCGGCGACCATCGGGTTGTCCACCACTATGATGGCGAGCGCCGCGAGCGCGAACCCCTGCGTCTTCGCGCTCTGGAACTCGGAGATCTTTTCCTCGAGCGGGCAGCCGGCGAGCGTGACCCCGAAGGGGCTCTTCTTGTAGGCCGCGCGCGCGCCCGCGGCCGGCTTCTCCTTCAGTCCCTTCGAGCACGAGTCCTTGCCCTGCGCGTGGCACCAGATGCAGTAGCTCGCCTGGTCGAGCGCGCCGACCAGGCCGGTTCCGGGGTCGGTGAGCCGGAAGCCCTCGCGGCGGCGCAGGTGCTCGGGCGCGATGCGGTAGGCGGGGCCGCCGTCCAGGTCGAAGCGCTGCGCGTGCTCGAGCAGGTCGTGCGGGTCGGTCTTGGCCGGGGTCTTGAAGAGCACCCCGGTGCGCACGTGCTCGCGTCCGGCCTCGGTGTGCAGCGCCCAGGCCGCGTAGCGCAGCGCCACGTCGATCTCGCGCTGGTACTTCCCGTCCGGCTGCGCGGCCTCGTGCTCCAGCCAGCGGGTGACGTGCTGCGCGTAGGTGAGCTCGTCGAAGCGCCCGCCAAAGAGCCGGCGCAGCTCGCGCTCGAGCGCGGGCCCGTCGAGCGCCTGCGCGTCCTCGGGCTTGACGCGCGTGGCCGCGCGCCGCTGGACGAACTGCCGCTTCACCGCGAAGATCGGCGCGGCCTCGTCGTGCCGGCGCTCGAGCGCGCCCACCTCGTCCGCGATGCCGAAGAGCTGCGCGAGGAAGCGATCGAGGTGCGGCGCGAGCGCCAGGATGAGCGCCGACTCGTCCTTCGGCGCGAGCGCGGCGGGCGCGCCGCGCGCGCCGTCGAGCCGCTCGCGCAGCGCGGGATCGGCCGCGCCGAGGAAGTCGAGGAAGTGCCGGTCGAGGCGGACCAGACCGTCGTGCCGGTAGAGATCCTCGAAGGCGAGCCCGTGGGCGAGCTTCAGCATGGCATGGCGACCGCGGCAGGCGCAGCCCGGCGCGTGCGAGTCAGCGTTCCAGCAGCCCCTTCTTGTCGCGCACGTCCTTGAACTCCTCGGCGCTGGGGAGCGGGTCCTTCTTGTCGGTGATCACCGGCCAGCCCTTGGTGAGCTCGGCGTTGAGCCGCGTCCACTCGCGCTGGTCCGGCGGCACATCCTCCTCGGCGTAGATCGCGTTCACCGGGCACTCGGGGATGCACACCGCGCAGTCGATGCACTCGTCCGGGTCGATGACGAGCATGTTGGGGCCTTCGTGGAAGCAGTCGACCGGGCAGACGTCGACGCAGTCGGTGTACTTGCACTTGATGCAGCTCTCGGTGACGACGTGGGTCATTGCAGATCCTCGCGCGAGTCCTGGCTCGCAACCGGACTCATTATACCGGCCGGCGCCAGCGCGCCGGCGTGCGCCGGATCAAACCGGCGCGACGCGGGCCTCTCTCAGTCCACCTTCGTCTCGTCGCGGTACATCACCTGGTGGCGCTTCTCGCGCACCCAGTCCTCGATCTGGGCGGTGGTCATGTAGTTGGCGGCGTTGAAGCGGTCCCAAGACATGATCTCCGGCAGGGTCTTCTTCCAGCGCTTGTACGGGGGCTTGGCCGGCGGTCCGAAGCAGAAGATGTCGATGACCGCGAGCTCGTCGGGGATGCCGAGCAGCGGCTTCATCGCGTTCTGCGCGTTCTCCTGCCCGATCGCCGTCACCCACCAGACGTTGTAGCCGAGCGCGGCGGCGGCGAGATGCGCCGACATCGTCGCGGCGGCCACCGACTGCAGCAGGATGCGCTCGGCGTTCTCCTGGTACTGGCGGTCGAGCGCGGAGCCGTCGTTCAGCACCGGGAAGGCGCGCGTCCAGCGGAAGTCGCTCGCGATGACGATGAAGCCGGGCGCGGTCTCCAGGCCGCGGTAGTTCGGCGTCGGGAACTTCATGTGCAGCTTGGCGCGGTTGCGCGCCTCCTCCACGAAGTAGTCCGCGATCGTCTTCTTGGTGGCCGCCTCGGTGACGACGACGAAGTGCCAGGGCTGGGCGTTCGCCCCCGACGGCGCGTGCCGCGCCGCCTCGAGGATGAGCTCGTAGTGCGCGCGCGGCACGACGTACGACGGGTCGAACTGCCGCGTCGTCATGCGGGTGCGGACCACGTCCATCAGGGCGTCGTAGCGGGCGCGCTGGTCGTAGCGGGCGGCGGCTTCCATGGCGGTCTCCGGGGCGATGACGCCCGGATCATCCGGGAGCGCGGCGCCCCCGGCAAGGGCGATTCGCTTATCGGCCGGATAAGCGAAAATCGGCCGCGATGGACGTGGGTGCGATCGAGATCCGGCTGCTCGAGACCTTCGAGGCGATCCTGCGCCATCGCAGCGTGACCGCGGCCGCGGACGCGCTCGGCCTCACCCAGCCCGCGGTCAGCCAGGCGCTCGCCAGGCTGCGCCGCTGCCTCGGCGATCCGCTCTTCGTGCGCACGCCCCAGGGGATGGAGCCGACCGCGCGCGGGGCGGAGATCGCCGGCCCGGTCGCGACCATGCTCGCGCTCGCGCGCGAGCGGCTCGGGCGGCCCGCGTCGTTCGAGCCGGCGCAGGCCGAGCGCACGTTCGCCGTCTTCGCGAGCGACGCCGGCACGGCGGTGTTCGCCCCGCGGGTGGTG
Organism: Betaproteobacteria bacterium; assembly: GCA_019137045.1. Taxonomy (GTDB): domain Bacteria; phylum Pseudomonadota; class Gammaproteobacteria; order Burkholderiales; family SG8-39; genus JAGVSZ01. The sequence continues at coordinate 1,347 of JAGVSZ010000276.1, read as the reverse complement.
CAGCGTCTCGCGCGGGCCGCGCCCGGCATCCGGCTGCGCATGCTGCTGGTGGCGCGCGGGCGGTTTCCGGACGCCCTCGCGAGCGGGGAGGCGGATCTCGCTTTCGGCGCCTTCCCCGCGCTCGGCGCGGGCTTCTACCAGCAGCGGCTCTACGACGACGACTACGTGTGCGTGGCCCGGCGGGGCGCGGTGCGCGAGCCGCTCACCCTGGCGCGCTTTCTCGCCGCGCGCCACGTCGTGGTCACGGCCGAGGGCACCGGGCACGCGCACGCGGCCGTCGAGCGGCAGCTCGCCAAGGTCCTCGCGCCCGGGCGCCTCGCCGTGCGCGTGCCGAGCTTCCTCGCGGCGCTGCCGGTCGTCGCGCAGTCGGACTGCCTGCTCACCGTGCCGCGGCGCGTCGCCCTCGGCCTCGGGTCGAAGCGGCTGCGGCTGCTCGCGCCGCCGCTCGCGCTGCCGCGCTTCGAGGTGCGCCAGTACTGGCACGAGCGCGGGCACGCGGACCCGGCCAACCGCTGGTTTCGCGCGCTCGTCGCCGCGCTCTTCGGCGCCGCTTGAGGCGCGTGCGGGCTTGGGCTAGAGTCGGCCAGCTCTTCGCATCGCGACCCGAGGATGTATCTGCGCCCGGCCGACCTGCAGGATGCGCTGCGCGCGCGCGCCGCGGGGCCCTGCACGGTGCTCGCCGGCGGCACCGACTTCTACCCGGCGCGCGTCGGCCGCCCGGTCGAGGAGGACGTGCTCGACCTCTCCGCGCTCGCGGCGCTGCGCGGCATCCGCGCGACCGGGGCGGGCGTGCGCATCGGGGCGCTCACGACCTGGTCGGAGCTCGCGGCCGCGCCGCTGCCGCGGGCGCTCGACGCGCTGAAGCTCGCGGGGCGCGAGGTGGGCGGGGTCCAGATCCAGAACGCCGGGACGATCGGCGGCAACCTGTGCAACGCCTCCCCGGCGGCCGACGGCGTGCCGCCGCTCCTCGCGCTCGGGGCCGAGGTGGAGCTCGCCTCGCTGCGCGGCACGCGCACGCTGCCGCTCGCCGGGTTCGTGCTCGGCAACCGGCGCACGGCGTGCGCGCCCGACGAGCTCGTCACCGCGGTGATCGTGCCGCAGTGGCGCGACCGGGCGCGCTCGACCTTCCTCAAGCTCGGCGCGCGCCGCTATCTCGTGATCTCGATCGCGATGGTCGCGGCGGCGATCGAGTGCGACGGTCAGGGCGCGATCGCGCGCTGCGGCGTCGCGGTGGGCGCGTGCTCCGCGGTGGCGCAGCGCCTGCCCGCGCTCGAGGCGGCGCTCGCGGGCCGGCAGCTCGCGCCGGGGATCGGCGCGACCGTCACGCCCGCGCACCTCGCGCCGCTC
>JAGVSZ010000045.1 GCA_019137045.1 Betaproteobacteria bacterium | reverse complement strand
CGTAGGCGCGGCTGTCGCGGTGCGCGCCGAGGAGCGCCGCCAGCGCCGCGATGACGAGCCGCATCTCGGCGGTCACCCTGGGGCCGTTGCAACCGATGCAGCTCCCGCGCGCGAGGAGACGCCGCGCTGCGTGCGCGACGGGCGCGCGGACCGGGGGCGGCACGCGCCGCCACAGCGGCACGCGCGCGAGCAGCGCGTGCCACTCCTCCGGAAACGGCTGGTCGAGCTCGCGCGCACGGCGCCGGGCTCGCGCGATCCGCCATGAGACGATGATGACGAGCGCGGCGCCGATGAGCGCGGGCGCAATCACGCCGGTGCCGCCGCGGGTGCGGGCGCCGGCGCGATTCGCAGGCGGCGCACGTCGCGCACGAAATCACGCACGTCCCCCCGGTCGCTGCCCGGCCCGAAGCGCAGCGCCGCGTAGCGCTGGGCAAACTCGCCGGCCTGTGCGGCGAGTTCGGGGCGGGCGTGGCCGATGCGCGCCGCATAAGCCAGCGGCGCCTCGGCCGCGCCGCGCGCGAGGCCGACGCGCGCATATTTTGCACCGAGGGCGAGCCACGCGCGGCCGAGCGCATCGGGGCGCGCGGCACGCAGCGCGGTACGCGACTGCCAGCTCATCCACGCGAGCCATGCGACGAGACCGATGCCGAGCAGGGCGCCGAGCTGTTGCCACCGCGGCGACTCGAATCCCAGGCGCTCGAGCAACGCGAATTGCGATGCCGCACCGAACTCGATGACACGCCGGCGCCAGGCCGTATTGAGCGCGTCCCAGGCCTGCGCGAGTTCGCCGAGCCAGGGATTCTCGCGCGCGAGACGCCGCGCCACCGATGCGGCATCGGGCATCAGGTCATACAGGCCGCGCTGCAGCCGCTCGGGCGCGACGACACCGGTCGGGTCGATGCGTGTCCAGCCGCGGCCCTCGAGCCAGATCTCGACCCACGCATGGGCGTCGGATTGCTTCACGAGGAAATAGCGGCCGATCGGGTTCCATTCCCCGCCGAGGTAGCCCGTGACGACGCGCGCGGGCACACCGCCCGCGCGCATCAGCGTTGCGAACGCCGATGCGTAGTGGCCGCAGAAGCCGCGTCGCGTGCTGAACAGGAACTCGTCGACCGCATTGCCCGAGAGCTTCGGGGGCGTGAGCGTGTACTCGAATCCGCCGCGCGCAAAGTACGCGAGCGCGGCCTGCGCGAACGCCCGGGCATCCGGGTTCGCGGCCCGCAGCGCCGCCGCGAGCTCGAGCGTGCGCGGATTCTGCCCCTCGGGCAGCGCGAGGCTGTAGCGGCGGCCGAGTTTCGACAACGGTGCGCGGGTCACGGTCCGGGCGCGCGATGTCGCGGTATAGCTCACGACCTCGTCGACAGGCTCCGCGGTCACGAGCCGGCGGTCTTCTGTCAGCATCACACGCCGGTCGGGCGATGCGACCACCGATTCGAGCGCGAACCACCAGTTGCGGCCGTTCGGCTCGAGCGTGACGTGATAGCGATAGGTCGGGCCCTCGAACTGCACCTCTGGCTCGAGGAAGTACCGGCCACGGACATGCCGCCAGGTCGTGCCGTCGAAGTCCTGCAGGACCGGTCCACGCCAGTAGCGCTCCTGTGGAGGCGGCGGGGCGCCGTCGAAGGCGACGCGGAACGCGGGCGTGTCGGAATCGGTCAGCGCGTCGATCTGGCCCGGGCTCATCTCGTCCGAGAGTCCCGTGACGGCGCCGCCGGCGTTCGGCAGCGCCCAGAATCCGCCCTGCAGGCGCGGAAAGGTCACGAAAAAGAGCAGCGCGAGCGGCAGCGCGTAGACGAGCGCGCGGCCCGCGAGCGCGAGCGGGGCCCGCAGGCCCGCGAGTGCCTGCGGCGCGGCAATCACCGCGAGCGCCGCGCAGTTGATCCAGAGCTGCAGCGCATACAACGGCACGCGCAGCAGGCCCTGGCGCTCGAGGCAGGCCGCGAGCAGCAGGAAGAGCGCAACGGCGAGCATCACGTAGTCGTCGCGACGCGCGCGGGTCTCGAGGAGCTTCAGGGCGCCCATGGCGACCAGGAGGGCCGTGCCGGCCGTGAGCCCGTTCAGCGTGCGGAATGTCGCGAGGACGCCGAGCGTGAGGACGATCGCGATCGCGGCCCGCAACCACGCGCCCGGCAGTGGCGCGCCGCGCACGGCGATCAGCACCCGTGCGGCGATGGCACCGGCGGCGATGCCGGTGATCCACGGCGGCAGCCGGTCGACGTGCAGCAGCATCGCGCTCGCGAACGCCGCGAGCGTCCACGCGAGGGGCCGCAGTCGAGCGGGCAGGCCCGGCATCATGCGGGCAACCGCGCGAGCGCCGCGAGGCATCGATGCCGATGCCGGGCACCGCTGTCCATCCCGATCGCGACGCCCGGCAGGCGCAACGCCCAGGGTTCGCCGCGCTCTGCTGCATCGACGATCCACCGGCAGAGCTGCTCGAGGCGTGCCTCGTGCGGCAACGGCGCGAGGGCGTCGTAACTGAATTCGTGCTGCGAGCTGCCCTCGGCTGCGTACTCACCGACGAGCAGCGGCGCACCGCGCGCCCAGGCCTTCCATGCGATGCGCCGCGGCGCGTCGCCGTCGCGGTAGGCCCGCAGCGCCTGCCATTCGTCGTCGCCCGCCTCGGGCCGTTCGAGCGCGCCGCGCCGCGATCCAGCGGCGGCGTAGCGCGACAAGGTGCCGCGCGCGGCCGGGTAGACCACGCGCTCGAGCGGCAGGTGCAGCCAGGTCCACACGCGAAAGAAGCCGAACGGCCAGGTGCTCGCGACGCGGATCCTGCCGACCTCGTACACCCCGCGCCGCGGCGCCGGCAGCGACACCGTCGCGGCGGCCTGTTCGCCGCGCAATGCATCGACCGGAAGGCTCCGCGATTCGCCGCCCACGTCGCGCCACAGGAGCGCGCAGGCGACGCGGGTGGCGCAGCCCGCATCGAACACGATCTCGAGGCGGCTTTCGTCTCCCGCGAACGCCGGCTCGACGCGCGCGCCGACGATGCGCACGCCGAGAAGGTTCCTGTGGGCGAGATGCATCGCCACGAGCGTGAGGCCGCCGAGCAGGAACGTCACGAGG
>JAGVSZ010000312.1 GCA_019137045.1 Betaproteobacteria bacterium | reverse complement strand
GACGTTCATGCCGTCCATCAGCGGGCCCTCGATCACCTGGATCGGGCGCTCGGCCGCGAGCCTCGCCTCCTCGGTGTCGGCGACGATGTAGGTCGAGATGCCCTGCACCAGCGCGTGCGCGAGCCGCTCCTCGACCGAGGCCTTGCGCCAGGAGAGGTCCTCCTCCTTCGCCTTGCCGCCCGCCTTAACCGTCTCGGCGAACTTCACCATCCGCTCGGTCGCGTCCGGGCGGCGGTTGAGGATGACGTCCTCGACGTGCTCGAGGAGGTCCTTCGGAATGTCCGCGTAGACCCCGAGCTGGCCGGCGTTGACGATCGCCATCGTCAGGCCGGCCTGGATCGCGTGGTACAGGAACGCGGTGTGCATCGCCTCGCGCACCGGCTCGTTGCCGCGGAACGAGAACGACAGGTTCGACAGGCCGCCGGACACCTGGGCGCCGGGCAGGTTGCGCCGGATCCAGCGGGTCGCCTCGATGAAGTCCACGCCGTAGTTGTTGTGCTCCTCCAGGCCGGTCGCGACCGCGAAGATGTTCGGGTCGACGATGATGTCCTCGGCCGGGAAGCCGACCTCGTTCACCAGCACGTCGTAGCTGCGGCGCGCGATCTGGGTGCGGCGCTCGAGCGTGTCGGCCTGGCCCATCTCGTCGAACGACATCACCACCACCGCCGCCCCGTAGCGGCGCGCGAGGCGGGCGTGCTTCACGAACTCGGCGTGGCCCTCCTTGAGCGAGATCGAGTTGACGATCGGCTTGCCCTGCACGCACTTGAGGCCGGCCTCGATGACCGACCACTTCGAGCTGTCGAGCATGACCGGCACGCGCGAGATGTCCGGCTCCGCGGCGAGCAGGTTGAGGAAGGTCACCATGGCGCGCTCGGAGTCGAGCATCGCCTCGTCCATGTTGACGTCGATGATCTGCGCGCCGTTCTCGACCTGCTGGCGCGCGACGGCGAGCGCGGCGCCGTAGTCGCCGGCCAGGATCAGGCGCGCGAACGCCTTCGAGCCGGTGACGTTGGTGCGCTCGCCGACGTTCACGAAGAGCGATCCCTCGCCGATGTTGCACGCCTCCAGGCCCGAGAGCCGCAGCTTGCGCTCGACCTGCGGGACCCGGCGCGGGGGCAGCGCGGCCACCGCGCGCGCGATCGCCGCGATGTGCGCCGGCGTCGTCCCGCAGCAGCCGCCGACGATGTTCAGGAACCCCGCGTGACCGAACTCCTCGAGCAGCCCGGCGGTGTAGTCGGGCGTCTCGTCGTAGCCGGTCTCGGACAGCGGGTTCGGCAGCCCGGCGTTCGGGTAGCAGGAGACGTAGGTGTCGGCGACGCGCGCGAGCTCCTCGACGTACGGCCGCATCAGCTTCGCGCCGAGCGCGCAGTTGAGTCCGACCGCGAGCGGCTCGGCGTGCCGCACCGAGTTCCAGAACGCTTCGGTGGTCTGCCCGGTGAGCGTCCGGCCGGACTGGTCGGTGATCGTGCCCGACACGATGACCGGCAGGCGCGCGCCGGCCTCGTCGAAGTGGCGCCGGATGGCGAAGATCGCCGCCTTCGCGTTCAGGGTGTCGAACACGGTCTCGACCAGGATCAGGTCCGCGCCCCCGTCGCACAGGCCGCGCAGCGCTTCCGCGTACGCCTCGACCAGCTCGTCGAACGCGATGTTGCGGAAGCCGGGGTCGTTCACGTCGGGGGAGATCGACGCGGTCTTGTTGGTGGGCCCGAGCGCGCCGGCGACGAAGCGCGGCCGGTCCGGCGTGCGCGCGCTCCACTCGTCGGCCGCCGCGCGCGCGATTCCGGCGGCGGTGCGGTTGAGCTCGTACACCAGGTCCGCCATGCCGTAATCGGCCATCGACGGCCGGTTGGCGTTGAAGGTGTTGGTCTCGATGAGGTCGGCGCCGGCGGCGAGGTACGCGCGGTGGATGTCGGCGACGAGTTCGGGCCGGGTGAGGACGAGGACGTCGTTGTTGCCGCGCAGGTCCTGCGGCCAGTCGCGGAAGCGCTCGCCGCGGTAGTCCGCCTCGGTGAGCTTGTGGTTCTGGATCATCGTGCCCATCGCGCCGTCCAGCACCAGGATGCGGCGGTCGAGGAGGGCGCGAAGTTCGGTCGTGCGGTCTGGTCGCATCGGGTGAAAGCGTGTGCAATGCCTCGAGATCGGGGGATCTACAAGGGGGCGTGCCCCCTTGCTCGACCGGGCAGGATGCGGCGGTCGAGGCGGGCGGCCGAGCCATCGGGACGCATGATCATGAGACGAAAAAACCCGTCCAGCCTGCCGGCCAAACGGGTTTCCCTCGCTTTAGCCGTATTTGTTTCACCCGGACCCCATGGTCCGGAGGCGCCCGCAAGCTGAAGCGTCAAATCGGCGCCGCAGTCGAAGGCTACTGGCGCACTAGACCCTTGTCAACACACGACTTGTTGCAGGCGCACGGAAACCCGAGCGCGCGCGCGCTCGGGGCCGGAAGGGCTAGAATTCGCCTCCCCGCGAGGCCCGCCCATGAAGCACCTGACGCCCAAGGAAACCGCCGAGTTCCTGAAGACCAATCCGAACGCGCTCTTCGTCGACTGCCGGAGCGAGATGGAGTACCTCTTCGTCGGCCACCCCGTCGGCGCGCTCCACGTCGCCTGGAACGACGGTCCGGACTGGGACGTCAACCCGCACTTCGTCGGCCAGGTGAAGAAGCTTGCCGGCACGAACCACGCGCACCGGCCGATCGTCCTCATCTGCCGCAGCGGCAACCGCTCGGTCGAGGCCGGGGAGGCGCTGCTCCAGGCCGGGTTCACGCGCGTGTACAACGTGCTGCACGGGTTCGAGGGCGAGCTCGACGACCAGCATCATCGCGGCACGACGGCCGGCTGGCGCTTCGAGGGGCTGCCCTGGGAGCAGTGTTGACGCGGGCGCGGTGGTAGGGAGCCGCCCGCTCGGATGGCTCGCTCGGCCGTGAGGGCGCCCCGCGGCGCGGCGCATCCGCCCCTGCTCCTCGCCTTCGCGGTCTGGGGTCTCGGCGCCGCGCTCTACCTCATCGGGTTCTTCCAGCGCGTCGCGCCGGCGGTGCTCACGCGCGAGCTCTCGGCCGAGTTCGCGCTCACCGCGGCCGCGCTCGGCAACCTGTCGGCGGTGTACTTCTACAGCTACGTCGCGATGCAGATCCCGACCGGGCTGCTCGCCGACCACTGGGGCGCGCGGCGCACCCTCGCGCTCGGCGGGATGGTCGCCGCGGCCGGCGCCCTCCTGTTCGGGCTCGCGGAGTCCTACGCGCTGGTCGCCTTCGGCCGCTTCCTGATCGGCGGCGCGGTGGGTGTCGCGTTCGTCTGCATGCTGAAGCTCTCGACCCACTGGTTCGAGCATGCGCGCTTCGCGACCATCACCGGTCTGGCGGTCGCGACCGGCGTGGTCGGCGCCGTTTCGGCCGGCGCGCCGCTGCGCTGGGCGGCGGACGCGTTCGGCTGGCGGCCGGTGATGATCGCGAGCGGCGTGCTGACCGCGGCCGTGGCGGTCGCGACCTGGCTCCTGGTGCGCGACGATCCGCGCGACTTCGGATATCGCAGTCATGCCCCCGAGCGGCGGCCCGGCGCGGCGAGCCACTCGGTGCTCGGCGGCCTGCGCGCGGCCCTGCGCGCGCGCAACACCTGGCTCGTGTTCGTCATCAACGGCGCAGTGGCGGGCGCGCCGCTCACGTTCGCGGGGCTGTGGGGCGTGCCGTTCCTGGTCACCCATTACCGGCTGTCCACCGCGACCGCCGCCGGCATGGCCTCGCTCCTGCTCGCGGCGTGGGCGTTCGGCGGCCCGGTGCTCGGCGCGCTCTCCGACCGCATGGGCGAACGCCAGCCGATCTACCTCGTGGGCGCCGCGAGCGCATTCGTCGGCTGGATCGTGGTGACGTTCGTGGAGAACCTGCCGCTCGCGGTCCTCGCGACGCTGCTGTGCGCGATCGGCTTCGCCTCCGCGGCGGTGATGATCGGCTTCGCGCTGGTCAAGGAGTCGGTCGCGCCCGCGCTCGCCGGCACCGCGGGCGGCATCACCAACATGGGCAACATGCTCGGCGGCATGCTGCTGCAGCCCGCGGTCGGCTGGGTGCTCGACCGCATGTGGAGCGGCGAGACGGCCGACGGGGTGCGCGTGTTCGACCTCGACGCCTACCGCGCCGGCTTCATGCTGATGCTCGCGTGGATGGGCGTGGCGGTCGCGCTCGTCCTCTTCACGCGCGAGACGCACTGCCGCCACCTGGTGCGCTGAGCGGCGGCTTCACTCCTCGGCGGGCAGCGCCGCGCGCAGGCGCTGGCGTTGCAGCTTGCCGGTCGGCGTCTTGGGCAGCTCGCCGAGCCAGCGCACCTCGCGCGGGCGCTTGAGCTTGGGCAGCGCCTCGATCGCCTGCTGCAGCGCGTGCCGTGCGCGCTCCTCCGCGCCCGGGCTGGCGACCGCGAACACGGCGATCGACGACAGGCCGTCTGGATTGCGGAAGCCCACGGCGGCGAGCTCCCGCACGCTCGCGCCGCAGCCGTCGGCGAGCGCCTGCTCGACTTCGATCGTGCTCACCCACTGGCCCGAAATCTTCAGCATGTCGTCGCTGCGCCCGCACAGCCGCCAGCGCCCGTCCGGCGCGCGCTCGAACAGGTCGCCGGGCGAGAACCAGCCCGCGCTGAAGGCGTCGCGCGTCGCCTCCGCCCGTTGCCAGTATCCGAGCGCCACGGACGGGTGGCGCAGCCAGACCCGGTGCGGCGCGCCGGGCTCGGGCGCCGGCTGCGGCAGCCGCAGCTCGACGCGCGGGAGAAACGAGAGCGCGCCGCTCTCGTCGCTGCACTGGAAGACGAGGACGATCGTCTCCGAGGCGCCGTACCCGCTGACGAGCTCGATGCCGGTGGCCGCGCGCCAGGCGCGCCGCACCGCGAGCGGCAGCGCCTCGCCGGCGGAGACGCAGCGACGGATCCCGGTCAGCCGCTGCGCGACGCCGCTCTGGAGCATCTTCAAATAGAGCGTCGGCACGCTGAAGAGAATCGTGGGTCGATGCCGGGCGACGACTGCGGCGACCCGCTCGGCGGTCGGCCACTCGGCGTCGAGCACGAGCGTCGCGCCGAGCCGCAGGCTCGCGCACAGGCCGTTGCCGAGCGCGTAGGCGAAGAAGAGCTTGGACGAGGCGTACACCCGGTCCGCGGGCGTCGCGTCGAGCACCGCGGTCGCGAAGTCGGCCGCGGCGGTCACCATCCGCTGCGCATGGATCACGCCCTTCGGCACGCCGGTGGTGCCCGAGGTGTAGATCCAGAGCGCCATGTCGTCGTCGGCGCGCGGCGCCGGAGGCATCGGCGCCACCCCTTGCATCGCGGCGGCGAACTCCGCGGCCACGATCGGCCGCGGCGGCTGCGCCGCGCCCCGCGCGAGGCGCTCGAGCAGCGGCGCGGCCTCGGGGGTGCACCAGGCGAAGCGCGCGCCGCTCTCGTGCAGGATCGCGGTGAGCTCGCGCTCGAACAGGCGCGAGTTGAGGCCGACGGCGACGCCGCCCGCCCAGATCGCGCCGAGGTAGGCCACGACCCAGTCGATCGAGTCCGGCGCGAAGACCAGGACTCGATCGTCCGGGCCGAGCCCGCGCGCGCGCCAAACGGCCGCCGCACGCGCGACCGCGTCGCGCAGCGCGCCGTAGCTGATGCGCGCGTCCCCGCATTCGATCGCGATCGACTCGTCGCGCCCGGTCGCGAGCAGGTACTCGGCGGCGTTCATCATTGGGGCGCGGCCACGCTAGACGGCCGTGGTGGGAAAGTCAAACAGCCGGCGCAAAGAATCGCAACGACGCGGCGCCGCTAGCGCATCGGGCCGGTCTGGATCGGTGCGCTCTGCAGCGCGGGCGGGGTCTGCAGGGCCGGTGCCGTCTGGAGCGCCGGGGCGGTCTGGATCGGCGCGTTCTGGATCGGGGCGGTCTGGAGCGGCGCGTTCTGGAGCGGCGCGGTCTGCAGCGCGGGTGAGGGATGGATCGCCGGCGCCGTCTGGAGCGGGGCGGTCCGCAGCGTCGGGGGCGTTTGCAGCGCGGGCGCGGTCTGCAGGGCGGGCGACCGCTGCAGCTCGGGCGCGGCTCCGGGGCGGGCGACCGGCCCGGGGCCGGCCTCGCCCGCGCGTGCCGGCGCGCTCTTGTGGGCGCCGCTCGGTGCGCCGCCGGGCGGGCCGGCGGACGGCGCGGTTCCCGGTGGGATCGCGGCGCGATAGATCGGCGGCAACTGGGGCAGGATGACCGGCGCCGCGCCCTCGCTGGAGATGAACCCGACCTGGTTCGGGAGAACGGTCTGCACGGCGCCCTGCATGCTGCGGATGAACGTCTCGCCCGAGTACACGCGATCGTAGGTGCCGGGCGGCACCGGGGGCGTGACCCCGGGCGGCGGCTGCGGGACGACGACCGGCTCGTGATCGGTGCCGCGGATGCCGATCGTCGCCGACGGCGTCGTGACGCGGTATCCGTCGCGATTGAGGCGGCCGATCAGCCCGGTCACCGAGCGGAAACCGCCTTTCAGCAGCGAGACGAACATGCTCGAGGCGGTGTCGTTCTCGCCCGCGTGCGAGAAGCGGTCGAACTTCATCTCGGTGTCGCCGCGGATCGAGAGCATGCCGCCGTCGGCCAGGCGGATCTGCGTCAGCGCGCCGGCCCCGGTCAGGATCGTCTCGCCTTCCCGCACCGCCTCGCCGCGCTCCGGACGCCGGTCGCCGCCCGGGCCGAGCACCCGCACCTCGCCAATCACGGTGAGGAACCGGCCGGCCACGTTCTGCGCGGCGGCGGGGACAGCGGCGGCGGCGAACACGACGCCCATGACGGCGGACCACAGCCGCAGGGACGAGGATCGGACGAAACGTTGCGCGCTCAAGCCGGCGGTTCCCTTTGGTGCCGCCCAAGCTTCGGGAATCGCGCTGCCCAGGGCAAGCCGCCGCGCCGCCGTCCTGTCAGATCCTGCCGGGTACGACGAAAGAGGGCGCCCGTCCGGGCGCCCTCCAAGCGAGCCCTGACGGGCTCAGCCCCTGCTACACCCCGGCTCAGCCGTGGTAGGCGGCCTCGCCGTGATAGTTGACGTCCAGGCCCTCGCGTTCCTCTTCCTCGGTGGCGCGCAGGCCGACGATGCGGTCCGCGATCTTGTAGGCGACGAACGCGACGACTGCAGTCCACACGATCGTTACCCCGACCGCCTTGGCCTGGATCCAGACCTGCGCAGCGATGCTGGTGAAGCCGGTCGCGGCGGTGACCCAGTCGGTGACGAAGCCCGGCCCGCCGAGCCCCGGCGCGTTGAATACGCCGGTGAGCAGGGCGCCGAGGATGCCGCCGACCGCGTGCACGCCGAAGACGTCGAGCGCGTCGTCCGCGCCGAGCATGCGCTTGAGGCCGTTCACGCCCCAGAGGCACACCAGCCCGGCGGCGAGACCGATGACGAACGCGCCGGGAATGCCGACGTTGCCGGCCGCCGGGGTGATCGCGACCAGGCCCGCGACCGCGCCGGACGCCGCGCCGAGCATGGAGGGCTTGCCTTTGACGAGCCACTCGCCGAGCGACCAGGACAGCACTGCGCAGGCCGTGGCGAGGAAGGTGTTGACGAAGGCGAGCGCGGCGGCGTTGCCCGCCTCGAGGGCCGAGCCGGCGTTGAACCCGAACCAGCCCACCCACAGCAGCGACGCCCCGATCATGGTGAGCGGCAGGTTATGGGGCGACATCGCCTCCCGGCCCCAGCCGACGCGCTTGCCGGCGAGGTAGGCGCCGACCAGACCGGCCACGCCGGCGTTGATGTGCACGACGGTGCCGCCCGCGAAGTCGAGCGCGCCCCACTGCCAGATCAGGCCCGCCTTGGCGTTCAGCTCGTCGACCAGCTTCGCGTCGGTGTACGCATCCGGACCCGGCCAGAACCACACCATGTGCGCGATCGGCGTGTAGGCGAAGGTGAACCAGATCACCATGAAGATCAGCACGGCGGAGAACTTCATCCGCTCCGCGAACGCCCCGACGATCAGCGCGCAGGTGATCGCGGCGAACGTCGCCTGGAACGCGATGAAGACGATCTCGGGGATCACGACGCCCTTGCTGAAGGTCGCCGCCATTGCGAACTCGCCCTTGGCGGCGTCGAGCGCGCCGCTCAGGAAGAGCCGGTCGAAGCCGCCGATGAAGGCGTTGCCCTCGGTGAACGCGAGGCTGTAGCCGTAGACGAACCACAGCACCGTGATCAGCGCGAAGGTCACGAACACCTGCATCAGCACCGACAGCATGTTCTTCGCGCGCACCATCCCGCCGTAGAAGAGCGCGAGCGCCGGCACGCTCATCAGGATGACGAGCGCGGTGCAGATCAGCATCCACGTGACGTCACCCTTGTTCGGCGTCGGCGCGGGTGGCGCGGCCTGCGCGGGTTTCTCGGCGGCGGCGGCTGCCGCGGCCGCCGCCGGGGCGGCCGCTGCGGACTTCGTCTCGACGGCGGCCGCCGCGCCCGGCTTGTCCTGGGCGAGCGCAAGGCCCGGGGCGCCCAAGGTCACGGCGCCGAAGAGCGCGAGCAGCGCAATCAGCTTTTTCATGGTTGTGCTCCCTCAGATGGCTGCCGCGCCGGTCTCGCCGGTGCGGATGCGGACGACCTGCTCGAGGTCGAAGACGAAGATCTTCCCGTCGCCGATCTTGCCGGTGTTGGCGGCCTTCTCGATCGCCTCCACCACCTGCTCCAACAGGTCGCTCTCGATCGCGGCGTCGATCTTGACCTTCGGCAGAAAATCGACGACGTACTCGGCGCCGCGGTAGAGCTCGGTGTGGCCCTTCTGCCGCCCGAACCCCTTCACCTCGGTGACCGTGATGCCCTGCACGCCGATGGCGGAGAGCGCTTCGCGCACCTCGTCGAGCTTGAACGGCTTGATGATCGCGCTGACCAGTTTCATGCGCATCCCCTCCCTCAGAATGTCTTCTTGACGTAGAACACGAACGCGTCGTCGGCCGTGTTCAACCCGTTCAGGTCGGTGTAGAAGTTCGTCCCGGTCACCGCGGAGTTCTTCACGTTGGTGTCGGTGTAGTACAGGCCCGCTTCCAGGCCCTTGAAGAAGCCCGCGGGCACCGTGTACGAGGCGCCGATCTTCCAGTCGTCGTACGAGGCCTTCGTCGCCGCATCCTGGTTGCCGTCGTTCTTGACGTCGAGGATCCCGTAGTGCCCGATCAGGGTGAAGCCGGTCTCGCCGATCGGGTAGTTCGCGAAGAAGTCGAGATACCAGGTGCCGTCGGTCTTCTGGCCGGTCGGCCGCGCGCCGAAGTAGTCCTGCAGGCTGTAGGAGTACTTGACCCCGAGCCACTTCCAGCCGAGCCCGGCGTACAGCTCCCAGGTATTCGCGTTCAGCGCGCCGGGGGCCCTGGTTCCGGGGTAGTAGTAATAGATCGTTCCGACGTCATAGTAGAAATCGGTGCTGCCGAAGTTGCGCTTGAAGCCGCCGTAGAAATCCCACTCGATGCTGGACGAGGTGTAGGTGCCGAAATCGGTCAGCCAGCTCACGTTCGACGCCCAGGTCCCGACATAGAAGCCGCTCGTGTGGCCGTAGTCGAACCCGCCCTGGACGGCCGGGTCTCCGGCGGTCTGCGTGACGCCGCGGAAGATGTACTCGCTGAACAGGCCCACGTTCGCGGTGAGCGTGTGCGGCGAATCTTGCGCGAGCACGGGCGTGCCGGGCGCGGTGAGAGCGGCCGTTGCGGCCGCGAGCAGACGTTTTTTCATCCAGGGCTCCCCAAGACAGGATTGATAGAACGTCGAACGCTTCAGCACGTCCCATGCCAGGGCAGTTTTTCTCCCGGAAACAGATGCTTGCGTTACGTGCGGCGAAGAACGGGGGCGACGGGGCACCGTGACGGGGCGCGACCGATCCCGCCGCGCACCAGTTCGATGCTTCGAAGGACGTCGCCCGGACGTCCCGCAGGCGGCGCAGGCGCGGTGCTAGACTGGCCCGGCCGAACCGAAGGACGCACCATGCAGCCGAACCGATTCTTCGACGAGCTCAGCGCAAAGGTGAGCGCGCTCGCCGCCGGCAGTCCGGCCCGGGACATCGAGCGGAACGTGCGCGCGCTCGTCTCCGCGGGCCTCGCCCGACTCGACGTGGTGACGCGCGAGGAGTACGACGTGCAGGCGAAGCTGCTCGCGCGGACGCTGGAGAAGCTCGCCGCCCTGGAAGCGCGGGTCGCCGCGCTCGAGCGTCCGGACGCGCCCCAGGCGGCGCGCTGATCCGGTCGGCGGCGGCCGGGGCTCGGGCGTTCAACTCTCCGGGCTCAACGACCTGCCGCCGCAATGCCGCTCGCGGTCCTCCATTCCCGCGCCCTGGCCGGCCTGCAGGCGCCGCCGGTCACCGTCGAGGTCCATCTCGCGAACGGCCTGCCGAGCTTCGCGATCGTCGGCCTGCCCGACACCGAGGTGAAAGAGGCGCGGGACCGCGTGCGCGCGGCGCTCGTGAACTGCCGCTTCGAGTTTCCGGCCCGCCGCATCACCGTCAATCTCGCCCCCGCCGAGCTGCCGAAGGAGAGCGGCCGCTTCGACCTGCCGATCGCGCTCGGCATCCTCGCGGCCTCGGGTCAGATTCCGGCCACGCGCTTCGACGGATTCGAGTTTGCCGGCGAGCTGTCGCTGTCGGGCGAGCTGCGCGCGGTGCGCGGCGCGCTCGCGATGACGCTGCACGCGGCGCGGTCCGGCCGCGCGTTCGTGCTCCCGACCGCGAGCGCACGCGAAGCAGCGCTCGTCCGCGACGCACTGATCTATCCGGCGGCGACGCTGCTCGAGGTCTGTGAGCACCTGACCGACAGGAAGCGACTCGAGCAGTTCCGGGAACATCCGGGAGAGGAAGCGCTCACATATCCGGACCTCTCCGACGTTCGCGGGCAGGCGCAGGCCAAGCGCGCGCTCGAAGTGGCGGCCGCTGGCGGCCACTCGGTGCTCATGAGCGGGCCGCCCGGCACCGGGAAGTCGATGCTCGCGGCCCGGTTGCCGGGGTTGCTGCCGCCGATGACCGACGCGGAGGCGCTCGACGCGGCGGCGGTCCAGTCGCTCGCGTCCGGCGGCTTTCGCGTCGAGCGCTGGCGCCAGCGCCCCTTCCGCGCCCCGCACCACACGGCCTCGGCGGTTGCGCTCGTCGGCGGCGGCAGCGACCCGCGGCCCGGCGAGATTTCGCTCGCGCACCGTGGCGTGCTCTTCCTCGACGAGCTACCCGAATTCGATCGCCGGGTGCTGGAGGTGCTGCGCGAGCCGCTCGAGTCGGGCCGCGTGTCGATCTCGCGCGCCGCGCGGCAGGCCGAGTTCCCCGCGCGCTTCCAGCTGGTCGCGGCGATGAACCCCTGCCCCTGCGGCTATCTCGGTCACCTCAACGGCAAGTGCCGCTGCACGCCGGACCAGGTGGCGCGCTACCGCGGCAAGCTGTCCGGGCCGCTGCTCGACCGCATCGACATCCACGTCGAGGTGCCCGCGGTGCCCGAGGCGGAGCTGACTGGACCTGCGGCCGGCGAGACGAGCGCGGCGGTGCGCGAGCGCGTCGCGCGCGCCCGCGCACTGCAGCTCTCGCGCCAGGGCAAGGCCAACGCGGAGCTCTCCACGCGCGACACCGAGAAGCACTGCCGCGCCGACCCCGCCGCCGAGGGCCTGCTCAAGACCGCCATCGCGCGGCTCAATCTCTCGGCGCGCGCCTACCACCGCGTGCTGCGCCTCGCGCGTTCGATCGCGGATCTCGCCGGGGCCGATTTCATCGGGGCCGTGCACGTCGCCGAGGCGGTGCAGTACCGGCGCGTGGATCGGTCGCTCTGAATGGCGACCTACGCGATCGGCGACGTGCAGGGGTGCCACGACGCGCTGCAGGCGCTCCTGGGAGAGATCGGCTTCTCGCCCGCGCGCGACGTCCTGTGGTTCGTCGGCGACCTGGTGAACCGTGGCACGCAGTCGGCCGCGGTGCTGCGATTCGCCCGTGCGCTCGGCGAGCGGGCGGTCGTCGTGCACGGCAACCACGACCTGCATGCGCTCGCGCTGCTCGCGGGCAAGGCGCGGCGCAGGGCGGACGACACGCTCGAGGATCTGGCCGCTGCGCCCGACCGCGACGCGCTCCTCCACTGGCTCAGGCACCGCCCGTTGCTGCACGTGGAGGGCGAGTACGCGCTGGTCCACGCCGGTCTGCTGCCCGCTTGGACCATCGAGCAGGCGGCCGCGCTTGCGGCGGAGGTGGAAGCCGCGCTCCGCGGTCCGGATCACCTGGCGCTCTATCCGGCGCTGTACGGCTCCCGGCCCGCGGCCTGGCGCGACGCGCTCGCGGGCGACGAGCGGTTGCGCGTCATCGTGAACGCGATGACCCGCATGCGGTTCTGCACGCCGGACGGTGCCATGGACTTCAGCGTGAAAGGCGAGATCGAGAAGGCCCTGCCCGGCTACCTGCCGTGGTTCGAGGTCCCGGGGCGAAAGACCCGCGGCGTGCCGATCGTGTGCGGGCACTGGTCCGCGCTCGGCCTGCGCCTCACTCCGGATCTGCTGGCGCTCGACACGGGGTGCGTGTGGGGCGGGCGGCTGACGGCGGTGCGGCTCGAGGACCGGCGGGTGTTCCAGACCGCGTGCGCGCCGGCGGCAGGCCCAGGTCGTGTGCGATGATGCCGTGCAGCCGCTGCGCGAGTGTGCGGCGATGCGCACCCTCCGTGTTGACGCACGGCCCGAAGCGGAGCTCCACCGTCATGCCGGGCGTCGCGGCGATGCGCCACACCGACCGCGCGAGCGACACGTCGCCGACG
>JAGVSZ010000434.1 GCA_019137045.1 Betaproteobacteria bacterium | reverse complement strand
GAGGACGACGAACTGGACGTCCTTGTGCTGCGCCCGGAGCAGCGGCAGTTCGTTCGTCTGGAAGACGCTCAAGCCGTCGACCTTGCGCGCGACGAACTGCGCGGCGCGTGCCTGCGACGCCATCTGGATCTTGGTGATCTTCGTGCAGTCGATGTTACTCGCCCGGCACAGCACCTCGAGGTACGTGGTCGCGGTCTCGCCCACCGCGGACGGCAGGGTCTTGCCCTCGAGGTCCTTGGGCGTGCGGATCGGGTTGTCCGGGTAGGAGATGATCGCCGTGGGCGTGACCGGGAAGTAGAGGGCGATCAGCTTCAGCGGCATCCCCTTGCTGATCGCGGCCAGAGCGTGGATCCCGGGCAGCAGCACCGCGTCCTCCTGGCCCTGCACCAGCGCCCCGAGCGCCGCCGGTGCGCCGGCCCCTTCGCCGAGACGCACGTTGATGCCTTCCTGCTTGTAGTAGCCCTTCTCCTGCGCGACGAACATCTGCGCGTACTCGCCCTTGAGCTTCCACGAGAAGCGCACGTTGACGTCCTGCGCCAGCGCGGTGCCGGCGAAAACCACCGCGGCGAGCGCCGCGGCGACGCGAACGAAAGTCCGGGGACGAATGGTCATGACTGCCTCCTCCTTGGGTACTGCGCGCACAAGCATACCGTCTTTCCGCGCCTACGCGCCCCCTTCGTCGCGCGCCGCGCGGATCGCGCGCGCGAGGTTGTCGAGCGACAGGGGCATCGCGGTAATCACGACGCCCAGGGGGGCAAGCGCGTGCGCGACCGCGTTCCCGACCGCGGCACCGACCGCGACGATGCCGCCCTCCCCCGCTCCCTTGGCGCCGAGCGGGTTGAGGAGCGAGGGCGACTCCTCGAGAGTCAGCGCGGCGACGTGCGGGAAGTCGGTGGCGGTCGGCAGCAGGTAGTCCGCGAACGAGCCGGTGAGCAGCTGCCCGTGGGCGTCGTACTTGAACTCGTCCAGGAATGCTCCGCCGAGCCCCTGCACTGCCGCCCCGATCGCCTGGCCGTGGACGATCAACGGATTCACGGCGCGGCCCACGTCCTCGGTGGAGAGGTAGTCGAGCACTTCGACCTGGGCCGTCTCGGGGTCGACCGCGACGTGGCAAAGATGCACGCCATAGGTGTAGGTGCGCTCGGACACTTCGAAGGTCGCGAGCGCTTCCAGCCCGGCGTGCGCGGCCTCCGGGTGCTGCGCGAGCTGCGCGGCGAGCTTCTCGCCGGCGAGCTTCACTGCGCTTCCCCCCACGACCACCGCGCGGCTGTGGAAGGTGCCGAAGCCCTGCGGCACGAGGCCGGTCGAGCCGTGATGCACGGTGATTGCGTCGGGCGCGACGCCGAGGGCGTCGGCGAGGATCTGCGCAAGCGCGGTCTCGTGCCCCTGGCCGGAGGAGGAGGTCCCGGTGTAGAGATCGAACCGACCCTCGCCGCGGGCGACGACGCGCGCGGTCTCTGCCGGCCCGGCGCCGCTCGACTCGACGAAGCAGCCGAATCCGATCCCTTCCAGCCGGCCGTCCCGGCGGCCGGCGGCGCGCTCGACACGCCCGGCGTAGTCGAAGACCTCGAGCGCGCGGCGGAAGAGCCCCGGATAGTCGCCGGTGTCGTACGCCGTCTCCGGCTCGTACGGCACCGTCTTCCCGATCGACCATGGCAGCTCGTCGGGGCGCAGCAGATTGCGCGCGCGGAACGCGACGCGGTCCAGCCCCAGTTCGCCGCAGGCGATGTCGAACAGCCGCTCGCGGAAGAAGTTGGCCTCGAACCGCCCCGGCGCACGATAGGTCCCGACCGGTGTCTTGTTGGTCATCGCGAGCTCGACGTCGCACGCGAAGTCCCGCAGCCGATAGGGCCCGAGCAGGAACTGCGCGGCTTTCGACGGCACGACGCCGGCGTTGGTGCGCACGTACGCACCCATGTCCACCGCGAGCCGCCCGCGCAGACCGAGCAGCGTACCGTCGCGCGCGAGCGCCACCGACAGCTCGCACGCCATCTCGCGCGAGTGGTTCGCCGCCATCAGGTGCTCGCGCCGGTCCTAGATCCACTTCACCGGCCGCCCGAGCGCGCGCGCCGCGAACGGAATCAGCAGGTCTTCGGGATAGAACTCCCCGCGCGCACCGACGCTGCCGCCGACGTCCACCTCGAGCAGCGCGATCGACTCCACCGGGCGCCCGAGCATCGCGGCGAGCGTGCGCCGGTTCCAGAACGGCACCTTCGTTGCGCCCCACACCTCGAGCACGCCGGCTTCCTCGCGGCAAACGAGGCCGCGCGTCTCCATCGGCACCGCGCCGTGGCGATGGCAGCGGAAGGTCTCGACGCGCACGTAGTCGGCGCGGGCGAAGGCCGCATCGACGTCTCCCAGCGCGACGCGGTAGGCGCAGGCGCGGTTGGTCCCGGCCTGCGGAAAGAGCAGCGTCTTGTCGAGGCGGGCCGCCGCCGCGTCCACCACCGGCGCCAACGGCGCATAGTCGACCGCCACGAGCTCCGCCGCGTCCTCCGCGACGTAGCGGTCGCGCGCCACCACGAGCGCGACCGGCTCGCCCACGTAGCGCACGCGGTCGGCCGCGAGCGGGCGCTGGAGGTAGCGCTCGGTGCCGGCGAGCGGCCCGGTCCGGACCGGGATCGGGAGCGCGTGCTGCGCGACGTCGGGGAAGGTGTACACCGCGGCGACGCCGGGCAGCGCGCGCGCCGCGGACGCGTCGATCCTGCGCAGCAGCGCGTGGGCGTGGGTGCTGCGCACCACGACGGCGTGCAGCATGCCCGGGAATTTCAGGTCGTCGACGTAGCGCCCGCGTCCGGTGACGAAGCGCAGGTCCTCGCTGCGCTCGACCGCGCGCCCGACCCAGCTCATGCGCGTTCCGCCTTGGCCGCGGCGAGCACCGCTTCGACGATGCCGACGTAACCGGTGCAGCGGAAAATCTGCCCGGAGAGCGCCGCGCGCACCTCGTCGGCCGTCGGGTCCGGGTTCTCCGCGAGGAGCGCCGTCGCGGCGACGAGGAATCCGGGCGTGCAGAACCCGCATTGGAGTGCGTGATGCGCGCGGAACGCGCGCTGCAGCGGCGAGAGCGCCCCGCCCTGGGCGAGGCCTTCGACGGTCACGACCTCGCCGCCGTCGGCCTGCACCGCGAACACCAGGCAGGAGCGCACCGCCGCGCCGTCGACGAGCACGGTGCACGCGCCGCACGCACCGTGCTCGCATCCCAGGTGCGTCCCGGTGAGCGCGAGGTCCTCGCGCAGAAAATCGGCGAGCGACTGCCGCGGCTCGACCACGGCGCGCACCGGCACGCCGTTCACCGTGAGCGCGATCTCGACCGGCATCAGGCCGCCTTCGCCGGCGCGACGCCGAGCGCCTGGCCGAGCGCGCGGCGCACCAGCACCTCGACGAGCTCGGACCGGTATTCGGCGCTCGCGTGATGGTCCGACCGCGGCGCGATCCGCGCGCGCGCGAGGCGGCCCGCCTCCCGCGCGGCGCCCTCGCCGCGCCGGCCGACGAGCGCCTGCGCCGCCTCCTGCGCGAGCACCGGGGCGTCCGCCGCGCCGAATACGGCGATCCGCGCCAGCGCGACCGCGCCCCGCTCGTCCAGATCGACCGCCGCCGCCACGCCGACGAGCGCGAAGTCGCCGTGCCGCCGCGCGACCTCCGCGAACCCGTGCCGGCGTCGCGCCGGCCACGCCGGGAACCGCACCGCGGTCAGGATCTCGCCTGTGCCGACCGCCGTCTCGAACAGCCCGGTGAAGAAATCTGCTGCGTCGACCGTCCGCGTTCCCGCGGAACCCGCGATCGTCATCGCCGCGTCGCAGGCGAGCGTGACCGCCGGCCACTCGGCCGCCGGATCGGCATGGCAGAGGCTGCCGCCGATGGTGCCTCGATTGCGAATCGCCACGTGCGCGATGTGCGGGACGGCGGCCGCCGCGAGCGGCTGCGCCGCGCGCACGCGCGCGTCCCGCTCGAATACGCGATGCCGCGTCATCGCCCCTAGCGTCAGCGCGCCGTCGTGTTCGAGCACGCTGCGCGCGAGCTCCGGGATGCGGCGCAGGTCGACGAGGAGCGGCGGCGCGGCGAGCCGCAAGTTGAGCACCGGGACCAGGCTCTGCCCTCCGGCGAGGAGCTTCGCGCCCGGATGCGCGGCGAGCAGCGCGAGCGCCTCCCCGAGCGTCGCCGGGGCGCGATAGTCGAAGGCGGCGGGCCTCATCGCGCAGCGCTCAGTAGATGGCCCGCAGCCCGTCGTAGAAGAGCTTCAGTCCCGTCAGCAGCAGAAACGCGTAGATCAGCGTGTAGAACAGCTTCGCGTTGACCCGCCGCTGCAGCCACAGCCCGATGTAGACGCCCGCGACGCCCACCGGCACCAGTGCGGCGGCCGTCGCCACGTTCTGCAGGCTCAGCAGCCCGAGCCACCAGTAGGGCACGATCTTCGCGTAGTTGAGGCCTGCGAACAGGACCGCCACCGTGCCGACGAGGATCGCCGGCGGCAGCCGCAGCGGCAGCAGGTACACCTGCAGCGGCGGGCTGCCGGCGTGGGCGATGAACCCGGTGACCCCGGACACCGTCGCCCAGAGCCAGCCCTTCCCCGCCGAGCGCGGGGCCGGCGGTGCATCGGGCGCGTGCATGGCCCAGCGGTAGAGGACGAAGGCGACCGCGATCACCCCGAGCGCGAGCCGGATCGCGTCCGGCGTGAGATAGCGGAACGCCGCCGTGCCGATGCCCATGCCGACCAGGCTCGCCGGAAGGAGCAGCCTGATCAGCCCGCGGTCGAACGAGCGCCGGTACGCCCACACTGCCGCGAGATCCATCACGAGCAGGATCGGCAGCATGACCGCCGCGGCCTGCGGCACCGGGACCGCGAGCGCCATGAGCGGCACCGCGACGATGCCGAACCCGCCGGCAAAGCCGCCCTTCGCGATTCCGTAGAGGAGCACAGCCGGGACGGCGGCGAAGTAGAAGACCGGGTCGTCGATCACGCCGCACGGCTCGCGCCTCGCCTCACGCGGCGAGACAGGCCTCGAGCCCTGCCTCGATCGCCGCGCGGTCGAGGTTGCGCCCGATGAACACGATCTTGCTCGACGGCGTCGACTGCCCCCACGGGTTGGCGGGCCGCAGCTCCATGATCCGGTGCACCGCCTGCAGCACGTAGCGGCGGTGGTCGCCCGCCACCGCGACGATGCCTTTCACGCGGAAGAGGTCGTCGCCGTGCGCGTCGAGCAGGCGCTTCAGGAACCCGGCCAGGCGGGCCTGACTGAAGTTCTCTCCGTGCACCACTGCGAACGACTCGACCTCCGGATCGTGACTGTGCGCGTGGTGGTGGTCGTCGAGGAAATCCGGCTCGATCGCCATCGTCTGCGCCAGGTCGAACGCGCCGATGCCGAGGATGCGCTCGAGCGCGACCTTCGCGTAGCTCGAGCGGATGATCTCCGCGGTCGCGTTCAGGCTGCGCACGCGCGCCTCGACCGCGGCCGCCTCCGCCTCGCCGACGAGGTCCACCTTGTTCACGATGACGCGGTCGGCGGTCACGATCTGGTCGACCGCCTGGTTGTCGTGCCCGCGCAGGCCGGGATCGTCCAGGTGCTGCGCGATGTGCTTCGCGTCCACCAGCGTGACGATGCCGTCGAGCGAGACCTGCCGCGCCACCGCGTCGTCGACGAAGAAGGTCGCGGCGACCGGCTGCGGATCGGCCAGCCCGCTCGTCTCGACCAGGATGTGGTCGAACTTCTCGCGCCGCGCCATCAGCTCCCTCAGGATCCTGATCAGGTCTGTGCGCACGCTCCCGACGCAGCAGATGCAGCCGTTGGTGAACTCGTAGATCTGCTCCTCTGAGGTGAGTACGAGACCCGCGTCGACGTTGACCTCGCCGAACTCGTTCTCGATCACCGCGATGCGGTGCCCGTGGCGCTCGGTGAGGATGTAGTTGAGCAGCGTCGTCTTCCCCGCACCCAGGAAGCCGGTGAGAATCGTGACCGGGACCGGCGGGCGCGCCGCGGGCTCAGGCTGCTGCACCGGCCTTCTCCTTCAGCGCCGCGAGCACCTGCTCCGGGGTGATCGGGAAGTGACGGAAGCGCACGCCGATCGCGTCGTGCACCGCGTTCGCGATCGCCGGGCCGATCGCGATGATCGGGTCCTCGCCGATGCCCTTCGCGCCGTACGGCCCGCCCGGGTCGGGCGCGGTCTCGAGGAGGATCGTCCTGATCGGCGGCATGTCCAGCGAGAGCGGCATCTTGTAGTCGACGAACCCGGCGTTGAGCGAGCGGCCGGTCGCGGGATCGATCACGTAGTCCTCGGTGAGCGTGTGGCCGATGCCCTGCTGGATGCCGCCTTCGATCTGGCCCGCGGCGGCGATCGGATGCACCACCTTCCCGACCTCGTGCACCGGAATCACCTGCAGCACGTCGATCTGCCCGGTCGCGATGTCGACCTGCACCTCGACGAAGTGCGCGGCGAACGAGTACGACTTGGTCGGCGTGTAGGTGCCGTTGCCGACGAGGTTCGCGGCCGGGATGCCGAGCTTCGGCCCCATGCACTCGCGCACCGTGATGCGCCTGCCGGCCACGCCGCGCACCGCGATCACGCCGTCGCGGACCTCGAGGTCCTCGGCGGCCACTTCGAGCTGCTCGCCCGCGCGCTGCAGGAGCTGCCGCTTCACTTCCGCCGCCGCCATCTGCGCCGCGCGCCCCACCATGAACGTGGTGTGGCTCGCGAACGCGCCGATGTCCCACGGCACGATGTCGGTGTCGCCGTGCACCACCGACACGGCATCGAAGGCGAGGCCCAGCTCCTCGGCGACGATCTGCGCGAGCGCGGTGTGCGCGCCGGTGCCGAGGCCGGCGGCGCCGGTCAGCAGGACCGCGGTGCCGTCCTCGTTCATCTTCACGATCGCGTTGCCCTGCTCCTTGATGCCGGGGTAGGCGCTCGAGCCGTGCATCTCGCACCCCATGCCCCAGCCGCGGCGCAGGGTCCCCGCCTGCTCGCGCGGCCGCTGCCGCAGCGCCGCCCACCCCACCTCCGCGGCGCCGCGCCGGATGCAGTCCTCCAGGCCGTGCCCGACGAGCGGATGGTCCGAGGGCGCCATGTCGCCTTCCCGCACCGCATTCTTCAGCTTCAGCTCGACCGGGTCCATGCCCAGGCGCTCCGCCGCCTCGTCCATCTGAATGTCGAGCGCGTAGTAGGTCTGCACCACGCCGTAGCCGCGGAATGCGCCGGCGATCGGCGCGTTGGTGTAGACGCAGCGGCCCTCGAGCCGGACGTTCTCGCACCGGTAGAGCGAGGTGAGCGCGGTGGTGCCGACGATCGTGACGCCCGGGCCGTGCGAACCGTAGGCGCCGCTGTCGAAGACCGTCCTCGCCTCGCGCGCCACGATGGTGCCGTCGCGCTTGAAGCCCTGCTTGAGCCAGATCTTGCACGGGTGGCGCGAGCGGCCGCCGACGAAGGTCTCGCCGCGCGTGTACTCCATGCGCACCGGGTGGCGCGTCTCCTTCGCCAGCAACGCGCACAGGAACTCGTGCTGGAAGAGGTCCTGCTTCGCGCCGAACCCGCCGCCCATGTGGTCGACGAGGACGCGCACCCTGGTCAGGGGAAGCCCGAGCACTTCCGCGAGGATCCCGCGCACCATGAACGCCGCCTGCGTCGAGACCCACACCGTCAGCTTGCCGGTGTTGTCCCACTGGCACACGCACACGTTGGGTTCCATGTAAGCGGGCGTCGGCCGGCCGGTCTCGTACTCGCCCTCGATCACCAGGTCGGCCTCGGCGAACCCCTGCGCGACGTCGCCGCGCGTGACGACGACCGGCTTGAAGAGGACGTTCCCCGCGTACGCGGTCTCGTGGATCTGCGGCGCTCCGGGCGCCTGCGCCGCCTCGACGGTGAACACCGCCGGCAGCGGCTCGTATTCGACCTCGATCAGGTCGAGCGCCTCCTCGGCGATCTCCTCGCTCGTGGCCGCGACGGCCGCCACGCCCTCGCCCCAGTAGCGCACCTTCCGGTCGAGGATGTACTGGTCGCAGGTGACCGAGATCGAGCGCGGATGCGGCGCGCCGTAGTGCAGGACGCGCGGCACGTTCTCGTGCGTGAGGACCGCCTTCACGCCCGGGAGCGCGAGCGCCCTGCTGGCGTCGATGCGCCGGATGTTCGCGTGCGCGATCGTGCTGCGCTTCATCTTTCCGTGCAGCATCCCGGCGAGCTTCACGTCGCCGGCGTACCGGGCGGTGCCGGTGACCTTGCCGATGACGTCGGTGCGCTTGACGCTGGTTCCTACGATCGAGCTCCCGACGCGGCTCACGCCTTGCCCTCCGCCTTGTCCCGTGCGGCCGCCTGGATCGCGGCCACGATCTTGGTGTAGCCGGTGCAGCGGCAGATGTTGCCGGCGATCCCGAACCGGATCTCCTCCTCGGTGGGCGCGGGATTCTCGTCGAGGAGTGCGCTCGCCATCATGAGGAAGCCGGGCGTGCAGAAGCCGCACTGCGCCGCGCCGTGGCGCATGAACGCGTCCTGCAGCGGGTGCAGGCGCTCCGGTCCGCGCTGCAACCCCTCGATCGTCAGGATCTCGCTGCCGCCCACTTCCACGCCGAGCACCAGGCAGGAATTGACCGGCTTACCGTCGAGCAGGACGGTGCACGCGCCGCAGTCCCCGACGTCGCAGCCCTTCTTGGTGCCGGTGAGCCCGACGTCGTTGCGCAGCACGTCGAGCAGGCTGCGATAGGGCTCGAGCGCGAGCTCGTGCCGCTCGCCGTTGATCGTGACCTCGACGATCCGCTTCACCCCGCCCCCTCCCTCGCCCGTTCGATCGCGCGCGCGACGAGCACGCCGACCATTTCGCGCCGGTACTCCGCGCTGCCCCGCACGTTGCTGATCGGGCGGCACTCACCCATCGCGGTTCGCGCCGCCGCCGCGATC
Source organism: Betaproteobacteria bacterium (assembly GCA_019137045.1). Lineage (GTDB taxonomy): Bacteria > Pseudomonadota > Gammaproteobacteria > Burkholderiales > SG8-39 > JAGVSZ01. The sequence goes on along the minus strand of JAGVSZ010000434.1, from coordinate 3,847 downwards.
GTCCCGCCGTCGAGCGCCCGGCCGCGCAGCGCGGCCTCCGCCGCGCGCGCGCGGATCGGCGTGGGCGCGACGGCGCCGAGCGCGATGCGGATGTCGCGGCACGCGTCGCGCTCCAGCGTCAGCGCCACCGCCACGCCGACGGTTGCGAGCTCCATCGCCTTGCGGCGGCCGTGCTTGATGTAGTGCTTTCCGGTGCGCGGGGCGGGCGGCGGAACCACGACTTCCGTCACCAGCTCGCCCGGCGCGAGCACGGTCCTTCCCGGACCGGTGAAGAAGTCCTCGAGCGCGACGGTGCGGCCGCCCGCCGGACCGTGGATGCGCACCGACGCGCCGTCCGCGATGAGCGGCGGCAGCGTGTCGGCCGACGGCGAGGCGCGACAGATGTTTCCGACCACCGTCGCGCGATGGCGCACCTGGATCGAGCCCAGCTCGCGCGCCGCCTGCGCGAGCCCCGCATACCTCGCGCGCACCACCGCTGCTGTCTCGATCGCGCGCGCGGTCACCAGCGCACCGAAGCGCAGGCCGTTCCGCTCGTCGTACTCGAGCGCCGCGAGCCCGGGAATCTTCTTCACGTTCACGACGTGCTGCGGCCAGCGCAGGTGCTCCTTGATCTCGACGAGGAGATCGGTCCCGCCGGCGAGCAGGCTCGCGTCGGCCCCGTGGCGCACGAGCAGGGCCGAAGCCTCGTCGAGGCTCGCCGGCTCGTGGTATTCGAAGCGCCGCATCTCAACTCGCCAGCTTCCGCACCGCTGCGCGCGCACGCGCGAGCAGTCGCGGCAGGTCCTGACCCGGGATCGCGTCGTTCTCGACCACCACTCGCCCCTGCACCGTGAGGAGCCGCAAGCGCGGCCGTCCGCCGCTCACCACCGGGCCGATCGCCGGATCGTGCAGGCCGGCGTAGCGCGGCTGATCGAGCGCATACACCGCGAGGTCCGCCGCGCGCCCGACCTCCACGGTTCCGATGTTGTCGATGCCCAGCACGCGTGCCCCGCCGCGCGTGCCCCAGTGGATCACGTCCTCGACGGCGACGGCGGCCGCACCCTGCGCCGCGCGGTGCGTGTACCAGCAGGTGTGCGCCTCCGAGACGAAGTCGGCCGACTCGTTCGACGCCGCGCCGTCCACGCCGATCGATACCGGCGCGCCGGCGCGCGCGAGCGCCGGCACCGGCGCGATGCCGCTCCCGAGCCGGCAGTTGGACGCCGGGCAGTGGGCGGTGCCGGTTCCGGTCTGCGCGACGAGCCGGATCTCCGGCTCGGTGAGATGCACCATGTGCGCGAACCACACGTCCGGCCCCACCCACTCGTGGTCGGCGACGAACTCGACCGGCCTCCGATCGTGCTTCTCGCGGCAGAAGGCGACGTAGTCGGCGGTCTCCGAGAGGTGGGTGTGCACGCGGACGCCGAGCTTGCGCGCCGCGCGCACCGCCGGCTTCAGCTCCTCGGGACGCAGCGACCAGGTCGGCGTGGCGGGCGCGAGCGCAACGCGTCGCAATGCCTCCGGTCCGGGATCGTGGTAGGCGCCGACCAGCCGCTCCACGTCGCCGACGATCGTGTCGAGCGTTTCGGGCGGGACGGCGTTCGGATCGTTCTCCTCGAACGCCCGCTTCACCGTCGCGCCGCCTCGGCACAGGACGAAGCGCGGCCCGAGCCGCGCGGCGACGCCGAACAGGAGCTCGCCGGGGTCGTAGTCCATCCCCGGCCAGTACACGTAGTGATGGTCCGCGGTCGTCGTGCAGCCCGAGAGCAGCAGCTCGGTGAGGCCGATCTCCGCCGCGAGCGCGAGCAGGTCCGCGTCGAAGCGGCGGCGGAAGCGGTACGGCACCGCGTCGAGCCACCCGAGCAGCGGCAGGTTGATCCCCGCGGGAACGCCCTTCAGCACCGATTGCGCGAGGTGGTGGTGCGTGTTCACCCAGCCCGGGTACACGACGCAGTCGGTCGCGTCCACCAGCCGCTCGCCCGGCTCCGGTGCGAGCGCGCCGATCGCTCCGACGCGCCCGGCGGCGTCGATGCGCAGATCGCACCCGCTCGCGCGCGCCTGCGCGCCCGGCAGACCGGTCATGATCGCGGTCGCGTTGCGGATCAGCATCGCGCGGCTAGGTCTCGTGTACCACTTCCGACTCGTGCCAGCTCGCGAGCGCGAGTCTGGACAGGAACACCATCAGCAGGAACAGGAGCACGCCGGTCACCGTGATCATCAGCAGCGCGGCGAACAGGCGCGGGATGTTGATCTGGTAGCCGGCCTGCAGGATCTGGTAGGCGAGCCCGGCGCCGGTGCCGCCGGTGCCGGCGACGAACTCGGCCACCACCGCGCCGATCAGCGCGAGGCCCGAGGAGATGCGCAGGCCCCCGAAAAAGTACGGCGCGGCCGACGGAATGCGCAGCTGCGTGAGCGTCTGCCAGCGCGTCGCCTTGTTCATGCGAAACAGGTTGATCAGCCCGGGATTCACGCTGCGCAGACCCAGGATCGTGTTGGAGATGATCGGAAACAGCGCAATGATGGTGGCGCAGACGGTCAGCGCGAGCGTCGGCTGCTTCACCCAGATGATGATCAGCGGCGCGATCGCGACGATCGGGGTGACCTGGAGCAGCACCGCGTAGGGGAAGAGGCTCATCTCGACCCAGCGGCTCTGGACGAAGAGGAAGGCCACGATCGTGCCGATCACGACGGCCAGGAGGAACGCGCCGAAGGTGATCTTGAGGGTGACGAGCAGCGAGTTGAAGAGCAGGCCCCAGTCGGCGATCAGCGCGTCGAGCACGACCAGCGGTCCGGGGACGAGGAACTTCGGCACGTCGAAGGCCTTGACCAGCACGTGCCAGAGGATCAGCACGACCAGGCCGACCCCGATCGGCGCCGCCCACTTCATCAGGCGTTCGTTCATAGATCCGTGGCGCCCTTGGCGCTCGCCTCGGCGAGCAGCTCGGACAGCTCCTTCGCGTAGGCGGCGAAGCGCTGCGTGACGCGGAAGGCCTCGGTGCGCGGGTGCGGCTCGTCGATCGCGACCTCCTTCAGCACCCGGCCCGGCCGCGCGGCCATGACCACGATGCGCGTCGACAGGAAGATCGCCTCGTAGATGCTGTGCGTGACGAACACGACCGTCAGCTTCTTCTTCCACCACAGCTGGATGATGTCGGCGTCGAGCTTGTTGCGGGTGATCTCGTCGAGCGCGCCGAACGGCTCGTCCATCAGCAGCAGGTTCGGCTCGGTCACCAGCGCGCGGGCGATCGACACGCGCATCTGCATCCCGCCCGAGAGCTGGCGCGGGTAGTTCGTCTCGAAGCCGGTCAGCCCGACCAGGGCGAGCGCGTCGGCCACCCGCGCGTCGGCGCCGGCGCGCGGCACACCGGCCAGATCGAGCGGCAGGCGGACGTTGCGCTGCACGCGCGCCCAGGGCATGAGCGTCGCGTCCTGGAACACCATCACCAGCTTCTTCCCCGGCTCGCCCACGTGGTCGAAGCCGCCCCGCCACCAGCCGAGCTGCCCGGAGGAGGGCGTGAGCAGGTTGGCGATCATCTTGAGGAGCGTCGACTTCCCGCAGCCCGACGGGCCGAGGAGCGTGACGAACTCGCCCGCGCGGATCGCCAGGTCGACCGGCAGGAGCGCGCGCGTGCCGTTGGCGAAGACCTTGTCCGCGCCGCGGACGTCGACCACGACCTCCGGCGCCGCAGCGCCCGCCGTGGGTGTAGCGATGGCTGACATGCGAGCCAGCCGAGGGCGGCGCTGTGCGCCGCCCTCGGCCCGCGCCTCAGGGCATGACCTTCAGGTCCTTCACGAACTGCGTCGTGTACGCCTGCCGGACGTCGACGTTGGGCGCGAGCAGGCCGGCCGCCACCATGTACTCGTAGGTCTT
>JAGVSZ010000153.1 GCA_019137045.1 Betaproteobacteria bacterium | reverse complement strand
GGCTCGAGCTGCGGCTCGGCCATCGCGACGCGCCCGCGACCGTCGTCCCGATCGGCCTCGTCGCCCCTAGCCGCGACGCCGCCCACTTCACCCGGCTCGCACGCGAGCGGCTCGGCGCAGTTGCCCTGGCCGCGCCGGTGCGCGCCCTCACGCTCGCCGCGGCCGACGTCGTGCCGCTCGCCGGCGCCCCGCTCGCCCTGTTCGACGACGGCAACGGCGCCCCCGAGGACTGGGCGAAGCTGGTCGAGCGCCTGCGCGCGCGGCTCGGCGCGGGGAGCGTGCACGGCGTGCGCGTCGTCGCAGAGCACCGGCCGGAGTACGCGTCGGAACCGTGCGATCCCGCGCGCGCAGAGGGAAGCAACCCGACGGACGCGGCCGGACCGCGCCCCTTCTGGCTGCTCGCCGCGCCGCGGCCGCTGGCGGAGGTCGACGCGGTGCCCCACTACGGCGGCCCGCTGAAGCTCCTCGCCGGCCCGGAGCGCATCGAGTCGGGCTGGTGGGACGGGGCCGAGGTCGCGCGCGACTACTTCGTCGCGCAGACCCCCGCGCAGGCGCTCGTCTGGATCTACCGCGCCCGCGGCGACGGGTGGTTCCTGCACGGGCTGTTCGCCTGAGCGCCGCGGCCGAGCGCCCGACCGTGCTGCCCGATTACGCCGAGCTGCACTGCCTGTCGAACTTCACCTTCCTGCGCGGCGCCTCGCACCCCGAGGAGCTGGTCGAGCGCGCGCACGCGCTCGGCTACGCGGCGCTCGCGCTCACCGACGAGTGCTCGCTCGCCGGCGTGGTGCGCGCGCACGTCGCCGCGCAGGCCGCCGGCCTGAAGCTCCTGATCGGCACCGAACTCCGGCTTGCCGACGGACCGAAACTCGTCCTGCTCGCCGCGAACCGCGCGGGCTACGGCAATCTCTCGGAGCTCGTCACGCTGGGGCGGCGCAGCGCCCGGAAGGGCCGCTACCGCCTGACGCGCGCCGACCTCGACGGCGGCCTGGCCGACTGCCTCGCGCTGCTCGTGCCGCGCGGCGCACCGGCCGATTCCGCCCACGCCCGCTGGCTGGCGGAGCGCTTCCCCGGGCGCGCGTGGATCGCGGCCGAGCTCCTCTGCGGCCCCGACGATCGCGCCCGGCTCGACGCCCTGCGGGCGCTCGGGCGCGGCGCCGGCCTGCCGCTGGTCGCCGCGGGCGACGTGCACATGCACGTGCGCTCGCGCCGGCCGCTGCAGGACGTCCTCACCGCGGTGCGCCTCGGCAAGCCGGTCGCCGCGTGCGGCCGCGCGCTGTACCCGAACGGCGAACGCCATCTCCGGCTGCGGATGCGCCTCGCGCAGGCCTACCCGCCGGAGCTCCTCGCCGAGACGCTGCGCGTCGCCGCGGCCTGCGCCTTCTCGCTCGACGAGCTCGCCTACGAGTACCCGGAGGAGATCGTCCCCGCAGGTGCGACGCCGGCGTCGCACCTGCGCCGGCTCGCCGAGTCGGGCCTCGCCTGGCGCTTCCCGCGCGGCGCGCCCGCGCACGTCCGCGCGCTCGTCGAGCGCGAGCTCGCGCTCATCGGCGAGCTCGCGTACGAGCCCTACTTCCTCACCGTGCACGACGTCGTGCGCTTCGCGCGCAGCCGCGGGATCCTGTGCCAGGGCCGCGGGTCGGCGGCGAACTCCGCGGTGTGCTACGCGCTCGGCATCACCGAGGTCGACCCGGCGCGCATGTCGATGCTGTTCGAGCGCTTCGTCTCGAAGGAGCGCAACGAACCCCCGGACATCGACGTGGACTTCGAGCACCAGCGGCGCGAGGAGGTGATCCAGTACCTCTACGCGAAGTACGGCCGCGACCGCGCCGCGCTCGCCGCCACCGTCATCACCTACCGCGTGAAGAGCGCGGTGCGCGACGTCGGCAAGGCGCTCGGACTGGACGCGGGCGCGCTCGAGCGCCTCGCCGGCGCGCTCGCGTGGTGGGATCCGCGCAGCGCGCTGCCCGGGCGCGCGCACGCGGCCGGCCTCGACCCGCAGAGCCCGGCGGTGCGCCGGCTGCTCGCGCTGGTCGGCACCCTGGTCGGCTTCCCGCGCCACCTCTCGCAGCACACCGGCGGCTTCGTGATCGCGCGCGACCGGCTCTCGCGCCTGGTGCCGATCGAGAACGCGGCGATGCCCGCGCGCTCGGTGATCCAGTGGGACAAGGACGACCTCGACGCCCTCGGCCTGCTCAAGGTCGACATCCTCGCGCTCGGCATGCTCACGGCCATCCGGCGCACGCTCGACCTCGTCGCCGCACAGCGCGGCCGCCCGTTCACGATCGCGGACGTGCCGCCCGAGGACCCCGCCACCTACGCGATGATCCGGCGCGCCGACACGATGGGCGTGTTCCAGATCGAGTCGCGCGCGCAGATGTCGATGCTGCCGCGGCTGAAACCCGCCTGCTTCTTCGACCTGGTGATCGAGGTGGCGATCGTGCGGCCCGGACCGATCCAGGGCGGGATGGTCCACCCGTACCTGCGCCGCCGCAACGGCGAGGAGCCGGTCGCCTACCCGAGCGCGGCGGTGCGCTCGGTGCTGGAGCGCACGCTCGGCGTGCCGATCTTCCAGGAGCAGGTGATGCAGCTCGCGGTGGTCGCCGCCGGGTTCACGCCGGGCGAGGCCGACGGCCTGCGCCGCGCGATGGCCGCGTGGCGCCGCAAGGGCGGGCTGGAGCCCTTCGAGCGGCGGCTGAAGGACGGCATGCGGGAGCGCGGCTACGCCGCCGCGTTCGCCGACCAGATCTACCGCCAGATCCTCGGCTTCGGCGAGTACGGCTTTCCCGAGTCGCACGCGGCGAGCTTCGCGCTGCTCGTCTACGTGTCGGCGTGGATCAAGTGCCACGAGCCGGCGGCGTTCCTCGCCGCGCTCCTCAACAGCCAGCCGATGGGCTTCTATGCGCCGTCGCAGCTCGTGCAGGACGCGCGGCGGCACGGCGTGGAGGTGCGCGCGGTCGACGTCACACGGAGCGACTGGGAGTGCACTCTCGAAGGCCCCGCGGTGCGTCTGGGAATGCTCATGGTGAAAGGCCTCTCTCAAGCCGGCGCCGAGCGCCTCGTCGCGGCGCGCGCCGCGGCGCCTTTCGCGAGCGTC
>JAGVSZ010000427.1 GCA_019137045.1 Betaproteobacteria bacterium | reverse complement strand
CGCTCGAACTCCTCGGTCTGCCGCCGGGTCTGCCGGATCGAGAACAGCTTGCGGAAGATGTAGTACCAGGACATCAGCGACACGAACAGCAGCAGCACCATGATGGCCTGCACCGCCCAGCTTGCGTTGAGGATGAGGCTGAGGATCGACAGGTCCTGCGTCACGGTCATGTGCGGAATGTCTCCCTGAGGGCGTCGGGCAGCGCGACCGGGCGCAGGGTCTGCGGATGCACGCAGGCCGCCTTCACCCGCGCGCTGACGAGCGTCTCGTCGCCGCGCAGCACGCGCTGGTCGAAGTCGACGCGCACGCGTCAGGCGTGCGCGATGGCGGCGGTCGCGCGCAGCCGGTCGTTCAGCCGCGCGGGCTTATGGTAGTCGACCGACAGCCCGTACACCATGAACAGGACCGAATGCCGCGCGACGAGCTCCGCGAGGTCGAGCCCGAGCGCGTGCAGGAGCTCGGTGCGCGCCGCTTCCATGAAGTCGAGGTAGGTCCCGTGGTACACGACCCCGCCCGCGTCGGTGTGGTGGTAGTACACGCGCACCGGCCACGCGAACGTCCGGCCGTCCCAGTCGCCGGTATGAGCCTTGAACGCGTCCGCCCCGGGTTCGGGGTTACTCATCGGCGAACAGCTCTCCGGCGGCCGGCCGGCTCGGCGCGGCCAGCCCGAAGTGGCGGAACGCGAGGGCCGTCGCGACCCGCCCGCGCGGGGTGCGCTGGAGATAGCCGCTCTGGATGAGGAAGGGCTCGAGCACGTCCTCGATCGTGTCGCGCTCCTCCCCGATCGCGGCGGCGAGGTTCTCGACGCCGACCGGACCGCCGGCGAACTTCTCCATCACCGCGAGCAGCAGCTTGCGGTCCATGAGATCCAGCCCGATCGCGTCCACGTCGAGCATCGTGAGGGCGGCGTCCGCCACCTCGCGCGTGATCGCGCCGCCGGCGCGCACCTGCGCGTAGTCGCGCACGCGCCGCAGCAGCCGGTTGGCGATGCGCGGCGTCCCGCGCGAGCGCCGCGCGATCTCGAGCGCGCCCTCGCCGGCGATCTCGACCGCGAGCAGGCGCGCCGAGCGGTCGATGATCCGCTGCACCTCCGCCGGGGTGTAGAACTCCAGGCGCGCGACGATCCCGAACCGGTCGCGCAGCGGGTTGGTGAGCATCCCGGCGCGCGTCGTCGCGCCGACCAGCGTGAACGGGGGCAGGTCCAGCTTCACCGAGCGCGCCGCCGGCCCCTCCCCGATCATGATGTCGATCTGGTAGTCCTCGAGCGCGGGGTAGAGGATCTCCTCGACCACCGGCGAGAGCCGGTGGATCTCGTCGATGAAGAGCACGTCGTTCGGCTCGAGGTTGGTGAGGATCGCGGCGAGATCCCCGGGGCGCTCGAGCACCGGCCCCGAGGTCTGGCGCAGGTTCACGCCCATCTCGCGCGCGACGATGTGCGCGAGCGTCGTCTTGCCGAGCCCGGGCGGGCCGAACAGGAGCACGTGGTCGAGCGCCTCCTTGCGGGAGCGCGCCGCCTCGATGAAGATCGCGAGCTGGCCGCGGATCTTCTCCTGCCCGACGTACTCGGTGAGCTGCTTCGGGCGCAGGCTGCGCTCGAACGCCTCCTCCTGCGCGGAGGCCGTGCCCCCGGCAACGAGACGGTCGGTCTCGATCACCATAGCGTGCGCACCTTGAGCTCGCGGATCCGCGCGTCGCGCGTGACCAGCACCATCCCCTCGTGGGCCGCCTGCGCAGCCAGCATCCGGTCGAACGGATCCGCGTTCACGCGCGGCAGGTCATCGAGCGCCCAGACGTGTGCAGCCTCGACCTGGAGGACCCGCACGGCGTTGCGCTCCTGCTGGTCTTCGAAGATCTCGCGCACGGTCGCGCGCAGCTCCAGCTTCCCGCCCGCGGCCTTGACCGCCATCTCCCAGAGCGAAACCACGCTGAGGAAAACCTCGTTCGACGATCGATTGACCGCGCGCAGCGCGCGCCCCGAGAGCCGGTTGGGGGCCTTGTCCCACCAGATGAAGGCGTGCGTGTCGAGCAGCAGCCTCACTTCGAACCGTTGCGCCGCCTCGTCTTCGCGCGCCCCGCAGGCCCGCGCGACTGCTTGCCGAACCAGAACGACTCCGGCAGCGGCTCGTCGAAGTCCGGAGCCATCCAGTATCCGGTGGATGCGTGCAGACCCGGGATCCGACGCTGCGCGGCGGGCGCAAGCGCGACCAGCCGTGCGACGGGCCGGTTGGCGCGCGAAATCACCACCTCCTCGCCGCGCAGCGCGCGGTCGATGAGGGTGGAGAGGTGGGTCTTTGCCTTGTGGACGTTCCAGGTCTCGGACATTCCCGTCCCTTAGCCAGATAGTTGGCTAACAGGATAGCACGCCGTCATGCTTTCGAGAGCAGCTTCAAGGCCTGCCGGATGCCGTCCGCCACCGACAATCCCTCGGGCAGCTGCCTGACCGCGGCGACCGACTCCTTCTCCGAGTAGCCGAGCGCGACCAGCGCGCGCAGCACGTCGCCCGTCGCCGGCGCGGGCCGCGCGGCCGCGACCGTCGCGCCGAGCTCCACCCCGAGCTTGTCCTTCAGCTCGAGCAGCAGCCGCTCGGCGGTCTTCTTGCCGATGCCGGGGATTTTCGTGAGACGGCCGGTTTCCTGCAGCGTCACCGCTTCCGCGAGCTCGGCGACCGACAGGCCCGAGAGCACCGCGAGCGCCGTGCGCGCGCCCACGCCGCTGATCTTGAGGAGCTGGCGGAACGCGCGCCGCTCGCCCTCGGTGCCGAAGCCGTAGAGGAGGTGCGCGTCCTCGCGTACCACCAGGTGCGTGAGCAGGTTCACGCGCTCGCCGGTCGCCGGGAGGTTGTAGAAGGTGCTCATCGGCACCTCGAGCTCGTAGCCGACGCCGTTGCAGTCGACCACGATCTGCGGCGGATGCTTCTCCAGCAGCAGGCCCTGGATGCGGCCGATCATCGCGCCGCCGTCCGCCCGATGAGCCGCCCGCGGCGCACGCGGTAGCCGGCGGTCGCGATCGCGCCGAGGCCCTGTCCGCCGTGCGCGTGGCAGATCGCGCACGCGAGCGCGTCGGCCGCATCCGCGCTCGGCGCGAGCGCGAGGCCGAGCAGGCGCCGCACCATCTC
>JAGVSZ010000451.1 GCA_019137045.1 Betaproteobacteria bacterium | reverse complement strand
GCAGGACATCCAGCGCATCTACCTGCTGCTCGGCGAGTCGATGATCAACGGCAAGCCCTTCAAGGAGCTGATGCAGCCGGCGGTCACCGGCACGGTGTGGAAGCGGAACAACGACATCGCGGACGCGGCCAACGAGCCCGGCAAGTTCACCGCCTTCTGCGCCTACGAGTGGACCTCGACGCCGGACAGCCGGAACATGCACCGGAACGTGTACTTCAAGGACTGCGCGAAGGTGCCGCAGGTGCCCTTCAGCTCGCTCGGCCACATGTTCCCGATCGACGTCGACGAGAAGGGCCGCCCGATCGACGCCGCGTGGGCGGCGTCGCGCGACCGCAACGAGCGCCTCACCGAGATCAAGCAGATCAAGGGCCAGTCGGAAACCCACCCGCTGCTGTCGCCCAACGACGAGTTCGCGAACTACGAGATCCTCAACTACCTGCTCGGCTTTCCGCCGGGCCGCTGGCCGACGATTCCGGGCAGCTTCGTGCGGCAGGGGCTCATGGACGGCATCGCGATGCAGCAGGCGCGCGGCTACAACCCGTACAAGACGGGAATCGTCGGCGGCTCGGATTCGCACAACACGGCAGTCCCGTACCGCCAGGCGAATTTCTTCGGCGGCCACGGGTTGAACGACGGCGACATCAAGGAGCGCATGTCGGGCCACATCTTCGCGGGCATGGACGTGCGCTTCGAGAATCCCGCCGGCCTGACCGGCCTGTGGGCGGAGGAGAACACGCGCGCGTCGCTCTTCGACGCGATGTGGCGCAAGGAGACCTTCGGGACGAGCGGCGTGCACATCAAGGTGCGCTTCTTCGGCGGCTGGCAGTATGCGCCGGAGCTGCTGAAGAGCGAGGAATGGGTGAAGACCGCCTACGCGCAGGGCGTCCCGATGGGGGCGGACCTGCCGCCCGCGCAGGGCAAGGCGCCGTCGTTCGTCGTGTGGGCGGTCAAGGACCCCACCTCGGGCAATCTCGATCGCGTCCAGATCGTCAAGGGCTGGAGCCAGAGCGGGCAGAGCTTCGAGAAGGTCTACGACGTCGTCTGGGCCGGCGACCGCAAGCGCGCCGCGCTCACCGGCAAGGTCCCGCCGATCGGCAGCACGGTGGACATCCCGAACGCGAGCTACGAGAACACGATCGGCGCGGTCGAGCTGAAGGCGGTCTGGACCGATCCGGAGTTCGACCCGTCGCTCGACGCCTTCTACTACGCGCGCGTGCTGGAGATCCCGACGCCGCGCTGGACCACGATCCAGGCGAAGGAGCTCGGCATCGCGCCGCCGGAGACGGTCCCGGCGACGGTGCAGGAGCGCGCGTGGTCCTCGCCGATCTGGTACACGCCCTCCGCGGATGCGCGCAAGGCCGCGAAGGCGGGCCCCAAGATCGCCGAGCTCGTGAAGAAGGGCGCCACGAAGCTCGACGACGCGCAGCTGCGCACGCTGCTCGTCGGCAAGTCGACATGGCTGCAGAACAACGTGACCGGCGGCCGGTTCGAGGTGGCGTGGAACGCGAACGGCCAGCGCCAGATCAAGTACGTGAACCCCAAGGTCGCGCAGCCGAGCCGGACGGGGGACCTCGATCGCGAGGCCTACCTCGGACTGTCTTCGGCCTATCAGATCAAGGGCGGGAAGGTCGTGACGTTCTTCGGCAACGCACCGGTCGAGACGTCCGTCTACAAGCTCGGCGGCAAGCACTACGCCGCGCGCAGCGACGAGTTCGGGTACGCGAACTACGAGCTGATCCCGGCGCCGGCGCAGCTCGGGACCGAGGTGCAGTTCAGCCTCGAGGAATTCCTCAAGAGCAAGAAGTGAGCACGCTGCCTCCGGTCGGCGATCCGGGGGGGCCGCTGCGCTCCCGCCTCGGGCGGTGGCTGCGCGAGCCGCTGCTGCACTTCCTGCTCGCCGGCCTCGCCCTCTTCGGCGTGTACCGGCTGGTCAACCCGGCGGCGTTCTCGCCGCCGGCCGACGACCGGATCGTCATCACCCCGGACGACCTGCACCAGATCAGCGTCGTGTGGCTCGCGCAGGGACGTCCGCCCCCCACGCCCGCCGAGATGGCGAAGCTGATCGAGGCGAAGGTGCGCGAGGAGGTGCTGTTCCGCGAGGCGCTCGCGCTCGGCCTGGACAAGAACGACACCATCGTGAAGCGCCGGCTGGCGCAGAAGATGGATTTCCTCGCCGAGGATCTCGGCTCGCTCGCCGACCCGGGGAGCGAGGAGCTGAAGGCCTGGTTCGACGCGAACCGCGACCGGTTCGCGCGCGCGCCGCGCGTTTCGTTCCGCCACGTCTACTTTTCCCCCGACCGCCGTCACGAGCGGGCGCGCGCGGACGCGGCACGGGCCCTCGAGAAGCTGCAGGGCAAGCCCGCCGACGCGGCCGGTGCCGCCGCGCTCGGCGACCCCTTCATGTTCCAGGGCTACTACCCCGACCGCTCGTTCGATCAGGTCGCCACCGCCTTCGGTCCGAAGTTCGCACGAGCGCTGTTCGAGCAGGCGCCCGGCGCGTGGCGGGGGCCGGTCGAGTCGGGGTTCGGCTGGCACCTCGTCTGGATCGACGAGCTGACGCCGAAGCGCATCCCGGCGTTCGAGGAGATCGAGCCCGAGGTCAAGCAGGAATGGATCGCCGAGCGGCGCGACGAGGCGAAGCGCAAGGCGTTCGAAGCGATGCGCGCGCGCTACAAGGTCGTGCTGCCCGAGGCGCCCGCTCCGGGGGCGAAGTGACGGCGTCGCGCCTGCGGCGGGCGGCCACGTGCTGGCTGCTCGTCGTCGCCGCTGCGCTCGCGTCCAGCGCCGTGGCGCACGAGTCGCGCCCCGCCTACCTGCAGCTCACCGAGACCGCGCCCGGCCGGTACGACGTGCTGTGGCGAACGCCGCTGCTGTCGGGCATGCGCCTGCCCGTCGTGCTCCGGTTCCCGGCGGGCACGCGCCACCTGACCGAGCCGACCGAGCGCGATTTTCCCGACTCGATCGTGGAGCGGCGCGTGATCGAGGTGGACGGGGGCCTCACGGGCAAGCGCGTGGAGTTCGTCGGCCTGCAGGCGTCGATCACCGACGTGCTCGTGCGCGTGCAGTCGCGCGACGGCGCGCTGTCGACGACGCTCGTGCAGCCCTCGAAGCCGTGGGTGGAAATCGCCGCGTCGCAGGGGCCGCTCGCCGTGTTCGCCGCCTACCTGCAGCACGGCGTCGAGCACATCCTCCTCGGCTACGACCACCTGCTCTTCGTGCTCGCGCTGACGCTCATCGTGCGCAGCACGCGCGTGCTGGTCTGGACCGTCACGGCGTTCACGGCCGCGCATTCGATCACGCTCGCGCTCGCGACGCTCGGCGTCGTGCACGTGCCCGGGCCGCCGGTCGAGGCGACCATCGCGCTCAGCATCCTGCTGCTCGCCGCGGAGATCCTGCGCGTGCGCCAGGGGAAGTGGAGCCTGACGGCGCGCTGGCCGTGGGTGGTGGCGTTCTCCTTCGGCCTCCTGCACGGGTTCGGCTTCGCCGGCGCGCTGACCTCGATCGGGCTGCCGCAGGGCGACGTCCCGCTCGCGCTCTTCGCCTTCAACGTGGGGGTCGAGATCGGCCAGCTCGCCTTCATCGCCGCGGTGCTCGCGCTGCTGGCGCTGGCGAAGCGGCTGCCGCTCTCCCGCCCGCTCACGCAACGGGCGCTCCCGGCCGCGACCTACGCCATCGGCACGCTCGCGGCGTTCTGGTTCTTCGAGCGCGTGGCCGGCTTCTGGGGGTGAAATCGCGGGCGGGTCCCCCGCCCGGATTTGCGCGCTGCAGGACGAGCCTAGACCGCGACCTGCCGCCGCGCGGCGAGGTTCACGACGTTGGGGTGGGCGGTGGCCGGGCCGACGGCGAGGTGACCGTCGAGCCAGCGGACGATCGGCTGGAACTCCTGGCGCTCGGCCGTGCTTTCGGCCGGGTCCATCTCGAACACCCCCAGCCCCTGCTCGGCGGCGCGGATGTAGGCGTCGGAGTCCCGGATCCGGGTCAGGAACGGCAAGCTGAGCGAGCGGAGGAACCGCTCGAGCGGCTCGTACACCGGCATCGAGCTCCGCACCCGGTTGGCGACCACCACCACCTGGGTGTTCCGGCTCCGGACCCGGCCGAGGAGGAACAAATCCTTCACGAAATCGGCCGTCGCGTGGACGTCGATCGACGACGGGCCGACAGGAATGACGACGAACTCGGCCTTTCCCATCAGCTCCTGCAGGAGGAGCCCCTTCGCGCCCCCCGGGGCGTCGATCAGCTGGAGCTGCGTGTCGGTCGGGAGCCAGGTCTGGAGGCTCTTGAGGAGGAAACCCTTCTGCGGCGCCGCGTTCGCGCCGTGGATGCGGGGCAGGTGAGCGGGGCGGGACTTCAGCCACTGCAGGCTGGAGCCCTGGGGGTCGTAGTCTTTGATCGCCACCCGGGTCCCGGCGGCGGCGTAGTAGCTCGCGAGGTTGGTGGTGACGGTCGTCTTGCCGCACCCGCCCTTCGAGTTGATCACCAGCACCGTCCGCATGGCCCGCCCCTCGCTCCCCTGACGGGCGAACGCGAAGCATCGGGCGTGCCGGTGCGCCGGCGGGGAGTTGCGTATGTCACTTCGCGCCACCAAAACCCGCCTGCAGGCGGGAGGGTCGCCCGCCAAGCGGCGCGCTCCGCTCCAGAGGCAAGTCCGCCCGGGCGCGGCTGCGGGCGCGCGCGTCGCTCCGCGCCTGTCCGCCCGCCGCCCCCGGCGCGCGTTCAGCCCTCCTGCTCGCGCCAGAGGTCCAGCACGGCCTGCACCGGCCGGTCGCTGAACGAGAAGAGCACCGCCTCGCCGTCGGCCTCCAGCGTGTAGGGCATCCAGGACGGGACGACGAAGGTGTCCTTCGGGCCCCAGGCGAAGGTCTCGCCCCCGACCTTCATCCGGCCCGCGCCCTCCACCACCGAGTACACCGTCGAGTCGGTCGAGCGGTAGGGCTTGCCGCGGAAGCCCTGCGGCAGGAGCTGCATGAAAGTGCCGATGGTCGGCATCGCCGAGCCGCCGGTGGCGGGGTTCACGAACTTGAGCTTGTGCCCGTAGCACGCGTGCGGCGACGCGCTCTTCGCCAGCGTCGCCAGCGCCGCGCGCGTGCGCTCGTACGGGTACCAGAAGAGCGGCGAAGTGCGCGAGCGCGGCTCGTGGTTCACCGGCAGCATGGTGTTGCCGAACGAGGCGAACGACTCGCCCGCGGTGCGGGTGGTGTGCTGCGCCTCCTCGGGCGGGCGCTCGAAGAACTGCGCGTCCAGCAGCTCGACGAGCGCGATGTCCAGCCCGTCGAGCCACACCATCGGCTCGCTGGAAGGATTGCCGTGGTCGTGCCAGGTCCACGACGGCGTGATGATGAAGTCGCCCGGGCTCATGGTGACGCGCTCGCCGTCCACCGCGGTGTACGCGCCCTGGCCGTGCACGATGAAGCGCAGCGCCGACTGCGAGTGGCGGTGCGCCGGCGCGACCTCGCCGGGCAGGATGAGCTGCAGCCCCGCGTACAGGCTGTGCGTCACGCGCGAGCGTCCGCGCAGCCCCGGGTTCTCGAGGATGAGCACGCGGCGCTCGGCCTCCTTCGCGGTGATCAGCTTCCCCGCCTCGAGAATCCAGGGGTGCACCGTCGCCCACTTCCACAGATAGGGCTTGCACGGGGTGTTCGGCGTGGCCGAAATCAGGCTGTGCAGCACCTCCCACAGGGGGGTGACGTTCGCCTGGTCGATCTTGGCGTAGAAGGCCTGGCGCTCGGCGGGGAGGGCGGGTTTCGGGACGGCGGACATCGGTTGCTCCTCGAAGCGGGGACGAGGCGCCATTGTCGCCCGGCCGGCGCGCGCGGGGCAACGGCGGTTCGCCGGCGGAGCGCGCCGGGGCTAAGATAGCCGCCAACCCCCCCACTCGCCGCGAACGGGAGGCACCATGGCCGGGAACCCCGACTCCGCCAGCATCCGCGACGCCGCAGCCGAGACCGTCCGCCAGGGGGCCGACATCCGCGACCGCGTGCACGAGCTGACCCTCGCGGCGCTGCGGCGCCAGCGCTTCGACCCGCGCGGGGTGCGCGAGGTCGTGCGCGCCGTGACCGAGGGCATCGCGACCGGCGCCGACAAGTCGAGCGGCGACCTGCGGCGCGCGCTCGCCGAGGCCCTGCGCGGGCTCGACCAGGCGCTGCGCACCTCGGCCGAGGCCGGCGACGTCGCGCTGCGGCAGCTCGCGCGGAGCGGCCGCGACTTCTCCGACACCGAGTTCAAGCAGGCGCTCGCGAACCTGCGCAAGCTCGAGGACGACTTCCTGAAGACCGCGGAGCTGGTCGCCGAAGGCGCGAGCGCCCGCGTGCAGCCGGAGCTGCGCGAGGCGCTGCGCAACGCGCGCCGGACCGGCACCGAGACCGGCAAGCAGGTCGCCCTCACCATGGGCGAGCTGGCGCAGAAGTTCTCCGCCGCGTCGCTGGACGCGGCGCTCGCCGGCCTGGAAGCGGCGAGCCAGGTCGGGCAGCGCTTCGCGCTGGTCGCGAGCGGCGTGCTCGGCGCGTTCGCCGACGCGCTGCGCGCCCCGCCCCCCGCACCGCAGGAGCAGCCCGTCCAGGAGCCGCCGCAGCCCGCGCAAGAGCCGCCGAAGCCGGCCTGACCGATGCTGCGCGAAACCGTCGGGGTGATGCGCGATCTCCCGCGGCTGCACGAGATCACGTCGGTCTTCATCCGCCACGGGCTCGGCGACCTCGTGCGCCGGGTCGGCATCGCGGGCGTCCTCGAGCGCGCCGGGCAGATGCTGAGCTGGGGCGCGCGCGCCGAGAGCGCGCGCCTCGAGCCCGCGCAGCGCGCGCGGCTCGCGCTCGCGGAGCTCGGGCCCACCTTCGTCAAGCTCGGCCAGCTGATGGCCACCCGCGTCGACCTCTTCCCGCCGAGCTGGATCGCCGAGTTCGAGAAGCTGCTCGCCGACACGCCGCCGGTCGCGTTCGCCGCGCTCCTGCCGGAGGTGGAGCGCGCGCTCGGGCGCTCGCCGTTCGAGGTGTTCCGCGACCTCGACCCGGTGCCGCTCGCCTCGGCCTCGATCGCGCAGGTGCACCGCGCGCGGCTCGCGGACGGCACGCCGGTGGTGCTGAAGATCCGCCGGCCCGGGATCCGCGCGAAGGTCGAGGCCGACCTGCGCCTGCTCGCGCAGATCGCGCAGCTGATCGAGTCCGAGATCCCCGAGGCGCGCCGCTACCAGCCGGCCGAGATCGCGGCGCAGTTCGCGCGCTCGCTCGAGCGCGAGCTCGACCTCGCGGTGGAGGCCCGGCACGTGGAGCGCCTCGCGCGCAACTTCGAGGGCGACCCGCACATCGTGATCCCGAAGGTGTACGGCGAGTGGACGAGCGAGGTCATGAACGTGCAGGAGCACGTCGACGCGATCCCGGGCACCGACCTCGCGGCGGTGCGCGCGGCCGGGCTCGACCCGCAGCTGCTCGCCGCGCGCGGGGTCGAGTCGACGCTGAAGATGATCCTGATCGACGGGTTCTTCCACGCCGACCCGCACCCGGGCAACGTGCTCTTCCTGCCCGGGAACCGCATCGTGATGATCGACTGCGGCATGGTCGGACGGCTGTCGCCGCTGCGCCGCAACCAGGTGGTGGACCTGCTCGCCGGCCTCGCGCGCCTGGACGAGGAGGCGATGATCGACGTGCTGCTCGACTGGGCGGGCGACGCGCACGTCGACGAGGCCCGGCTCGCCGCGGACGTGAACGAGCTCGTGTACGACTACGAGGGGGTGCCGCTCAAGGACATCCGCATCGGCGCGCTCATCCGCGAGTTCGCGGCGATCATCCGGCGCCACTCGATCGTCCTGCCGCCGGACCTGACGCTGATGTTCAAGGCGCTCATCACCATGGAGGGGCTGGGGCGCCAGTTCGACCCCGGCTTCCACATCATCGACCACCTGACGCCGATGATCCGGCGCGCGGTCGCGGAGCGCTACCAGCCCGCGGGCCTGGTGCGGCGCGGGCGCGGCGCGCTCGCGCAGGTCGCGAACCTCCTCGCCGGCGTCCCGCGCGACCTCTCGCGCCTCCTGCGCGACGCGCGGCGCGGCAAGACCCGGATCGATCTCGACCTCAAGCGGCTCGACCGCTTCGGCCGGCAGCTCGACCGCACGCTCGACCGCGCGACCATGGGCATCATGACCGCGTCGCTGGTCATCGGCTCCGCGATCGTGATGACGGTCCCCGAGGGGCCGTCGGTGCTCGGCGTGCCGCTGCTCGCCGCGGTCGGCGTGGTCGGGTACGTCGTCGCGTTCGTGAACAGCATCTGGATCATCCTCGGGATCTGGCGCTCGGGGAAGGATTGAGCGCGCGTCGGGTGGCGGAGAGCGGGCCGGTCGCGGTCGAGGTCGTCATCGAGGTGCCGCGCGGCAGCTTCCTCAAGCGCGGCTCGACCGGGCAGGTCGACTTCGTGTCGCCGCTGCCGTGCCCGTTCAACTACGGCTCGGTGCCGGCGTACATCGGGCGCGAGGGCGATCTCCTCGACGCCGTCGTGCTCGGGCCGCGCCTGCCGCTCGGCGCGCGCACGCGCGTCGCGGCGTGGGGCGCGGTGGTGCTGACCGACCGCGGCATGAGCGACGACAAGCTGATCTGCAGCCGCGCGCCGCTTACCGCCGGGCAGCGCGCGCGCGTGCTGCGCTTCTTCCGCTTCTACGCGGCCTGCAAGGGCCTCTTGAACCTCTGGCGCCGCCGCCCCGGCCGCAACGCCTGCGACGGCTGGTGCGAGGCGCGCGTCGCGATCGCGCGCGCCCGCCCGCGCGACGCGAGCTGGGACGGGTCGCCGGTGGCGTTCTGAGGATCCTCGCGACGGCGGTTCGGTTCGGCTGGCAAAGCCTCCCGATATCGCCCAAAGGCGATGATGTATAGATATATCGTTTGAGCGATGTTTACATCGCGATAAAGCGATATATTGACATAATCGCCTAAAGGCGATATGTTGCTCCAATGGACTATCCGATCCGTTTCCCGGACCAGATCCGGCAGCAGCTGCGCGCGCTGCGCAAGGCCCGAGGCCTGACCCAGACGCAGCTTGGCAAGCTGGTTGGCGTTGGACAGGTTCGCATTGCAGAGATCGAAAAAGCGCCCGCGGCGGTAAGCGTTGCGCAACTGTTCAAGCTGCTCACCGCCTTGGACACGCATATCGTGCTGCGCGACGCGCGGCCCGACGACGGTTCCAGGCCGGATACGACCCCGAAGGGATCTTGGTGAGTGCAGCGCTCAACGTCTGGATGAACGGCGAGTTGGTGGGGGTGTGGTCGCGGACCCGCACCGGTGGTCATCGCCTTACCTACGAGGCAACCTGGCTGCAATCGCCGCGGCGGCGCTCGCTTTCGCTGTCACTCCCGATTGGACCGTCGCGCGAGATCACCGGAGCGGCCGTATCGAGCTACTTCGAGAATCTCCTGCCCGAGAACGCCAACATCCGTCGGCGGCTGGGCGCGCGCTTTCGCACCCGCGGTATCGAAGCGTTCGAACTGCTCACTGCAATCGGGCGCGATTGCGTAGGCGCCGTTCAACTGCTGCCACCCGAGACGGCCCCGGAAGGATTCGACCGGATCGACGGCACGTCGGTCAACGACACTGAGGTCGAACGCCTTCTTCGTAGCGTGACCGCCGAACCGCTGCCCGGCGTGAACGAAGATCCCGAGGCGTTTCGGATCTCGATTGCGGGCGCTCAGGAGAAAACGGCCCTCCTGTGCAAACGGGGAAAGTGGTTCCGTCCACGCGGCGCGACTCCGACCACTCACATACTGAAGTTGCCGCTCGGCATCGTGGGAGGGGGTCTGCAGCTCGACATGTCGGAGTCGGTCGAGAACGAATGGCTTTGCGCGCAGATTCTTCGTGAGCTCGGCTTCTTTGTAGCGAAGACCGACATCGCGGTTTTCGGTGCCCAGAAGGTGCTGGTTGTCGAGCGCTTCGACCGTAAGTGGATGGACGAACGCTGGATCGCACGGCTGCCTCAGGAGGATCTCTGTCAGGCGCTCGCAGTGCCGCCCGACCGGAAATACGAATCCGACGGCGGGCCCGGAATAGCCGACGCCTTGAAACTGCTCTCCGGCAGCGCGTCGTCCAACGCGGACCGCGAGCAGTTCCTGCTTGCGCAGCTGGCCTTCTGGCTGCTCGCCGCGACCGATGGACACGCGAAGAATTTCTCCGTGTTCCTCAACGCCGGTGACACCTATCGCCTGACACCGCTCTACGACGTGCTCTCGGCATGGCCTGTCATTGGACCCGGCGCCGACTCGCTTTCGCCGCAGAAAGCGCGGCTGGCCATGGGCCTGCGCGCCAAGAACATGCATTACAGGCTGAAGGAGATTCGCGCTCGGCACTACCGCGAGGTGGCCGAAAAAAGCGGCGTGCCGACGGTGTGGGACAAGATGCTGACGTTGATCGGCGATGTCCCGGCTTCGCTCGCAGCGGTCGAGAAGCGCCTTGCGCCAGGTTTTCCGCGGATTCTTTGGGAACGCATCTCAAACGGCATGCTCTCCCAAGCGAGCGCATTCAAGAAAGAGAGTCTCGGCAGCAGAGTCGTCTGACAAGCGCCGAGCTGTCCCGTCGAGTAGGCGCGGTGAGCGATTTCGGCGTCACCCCCCGTCGCGCGCTGCGCCGCGGCCAACGGCGTAGAGCGCGCAGCCTGTCCCGAGACAAGCCGGGATCGCCGCCCACAGCCACGTCTCCAGGCCGCTCACGAAGTAGGCCGCGATCGCGCCGACGCCGCTCGCGACGCCCCCGCCGAGAACGGCGAGCGCCCAGCCGGGACGCACGCGCCCCGCCCCGAGGAGCGGCCCGAGCGCGAGCGGCGCGGCCGCGAGCTGCGCGCAGGTGAACGCGAACATCCACGCGAGAAACGCGTCGCTCCCGAACCCGAGCGCGAGCGGGCCCGCGGCGACGACGAACGCGGCGGCAGCGGCGAGGCCGAGTCCCGTGCCGGCTTTGGCCGGGGTCAGCGCCGCCGGCGCGAGATCGCACCGGAGCGTGCACAGCGCCGCGGACACGAGGGCACTCATCGTCGACGCCGCGAGCGCGAGCGCGCACACGAGCAGCAGCGCGAGGGCGACGCCGTTCACCGCGTCGTCGGCAGCGACCAGCGCCGCGACGGAAGCCTGCACGTCCGGCGCGCCGAGCGCGGTGACGGCGATCGCCCCGAGCAGGTACAGCAGCAGCCACGCCAGCGCGGTCTCCGCGGCGCCCATGCGGAAGACCGCGCGCAGCGCGGCGGCGCGCCGGCCCGGCGCGAGCTCGCGCGCGCCCAGGTCGGCCGCGACCGCGGCGAGGTTCTGCCAGAGCCCGACGTCAACGAGCGGGTAGAGAAGCGGCAGCAGGCCCAGCGCGAGCAGTCCCACGGCGGGTACGCGCGTCTGCGCCGGCAACGCGCTCGCCCCCGGCGGCGCGGCATAGAGGGCCATGAGCGCGAGCACGATCGTCAGGACGCCCAGAAGCGACACGCACGGGTTGAGGATCTTCGAACACCGGCTGAGTGCGCGGCTGAGCGCGCGGCCGCCCGCGATCGGCGCGGTGTCGACGTACTTCGAGCGCCGGTAGACGAGCATGACTGCGGCGGTTACCGCGGCGAGGGCGATGGCGAGGGCGCCGTGCGGCGGCAGCGGGGTGCGCAGCTCGAGGTGGAGGTACAGGAGCGCGGCGGCCGCGCCGAAGAGACCGAAGTACGCGAGGCCGAGCTGGAGCTGGGCCGAGTGCATCACGCCGGAGTGGCCCGCGACGATCGCGGGCAGAAGCGCGAGCAGGAGCAAGGCGAGCGCCGCCGGGACCGCAGGCACGAGCGGCGCGAGGAACGCCGCCAGGCCGAGTGCCTCGCCCACCAGCAGGCCGACGAGCGCGCACAGCGTCAGGCCCGCCGCCAGCCGGCGCACGCGCGCATCGTTCCCGTGCTGGCGCGCGATGAACGCGTGCACGGTGATCGACCGGTCGCGGGCGAGCGCGCCGTGCAGGAACACGAGCAGCGGGAGGCGCAGACGGTAGAGGAGCAGGATGCCCAGCGCGAGGGACGCGGCGGCGACGAGCGCCGGCCACAGGTCGCCGCCCGCGCCCCACACGAAGAGCGGGCCGAGCGCGGCCATGCGCAGCGCGTAGGCGATCGACGCGTTGCGGACGACCTCGGAGCGTGCGCCGCGATCACGGTCCGGGCCGCGCAGGAGCCAGACCGGGACGAGCCCGACCGCGAGCGCGAGCGCCGGGACGAGCAAGATGGCGAGCGACATCGGCGCGATGCGAGGGGACCGGAGCGCGTAGGATAGGCGGGAAGCGGGGGAGGGGCGGGTGCGGTTGGTTGCGGTGGGTTTCGGCGGCGCGCGGCGGATCGTGCTCGCGCTCGCGCTCGCCTGGTGCGGGGTCGCTCACGCCGAGACGCAGGTGTACCTGCTGCGCGGCTGGTTCGGCGTCTTCTCCACCGGCATGGACGCGATGGCCGAGACGCTCCAGGGCAAGGGCGTCAAGGCGGAGGCGTTCGGGCACCTCGCGTGGCGGTCGATCGCCGCGCGCATCGTCAAGGCGCGCGCGGCCGGCAGGAGCGGGCGCATCGTGCTCGTGGGCCATTCGCAGGGCGGGAACAACATCATCGACATCGCGCGCGAGCTGGAGAAGCACGGCGTGCGCGTGGACCTGCTGATCACCCTCGCGCCGTTCATGCAGGACCCGGTGCCGCCGAACGTCGCGCGGGCGCTCAACTACTACCAGGCGGGCGGCTGGGGCTCGCCGCTCGTGGCCGACCCGGACTTCAGGGGCGAGCTCGCCAACATCGACGTCGCGGCCGACGCGAGCGTGTTCCACGTGAACATCGACAAGAACGAGAAGGTGCAGGCGGAGATCCTGGCCCTCATTCTCGCGTTGCCGCGCTGAGGCTAGCAGGCCGTTGAAGAATGTCCCGTGAAGCCGTTTTTTGGCACGGTCGACGAGCCTCGCGAGGTTGGGGCGGCTGGTTCTTTGAGCTTCATTCGCTCTGTCATGGTTGATTGCCGTGGTCTTGGGAGACGACTACCCAGTGGCTGGCTGCATTCGAGCCATCCGGAGCAGGTTGTAGGCCGCCCCGACCATGTAGGCGGCGAGCTGCGTCTTGGCGATGCCGACGAAGCGAGTGCGTCGCAAGCCGCCGACCGACTTCATCCAGCCGAAGATCTCCTC
>JAGVSZ010000033.1 GCA_019137045.1 Betaproteobacteria bacterium | reverse complement strand
GCCGCTGAGCGCGCGCGGCGCGCGCGCCCGCGGGCGGCTACGCCACGCGCTGGTAGAGGTACACCGGCGACGCGGACGTGTCCACGTTGCGCAAGGGCACCGGCAGGCCGTCGAGCCGGCGCGACCCGGCGCGCGTCACCATCCGCAGGCGCACCTCCGCGCGCGCGTCGAGCGGCCGCAGCGTCACGAGCGTCCGCGGCACGGCGTCGCTCTCCGGCACCGAGACGAACGCGACGTGCGGCCCCGGGACGCGCGCGGCGGGGTCGTGGTAGAGCACCGGCGCCCAGTGGACCGCGGCGATGCGCCCGCCGGCGCGACGGCCGCCCAGGGCCGCGGCGAGCCACGCGAGCGGCGTGGGGCCGCGCTCGTCGAGCTCGTTCAGCTCCACCTGCAGGTCGGAGCCGTAGAGGTGCGCGTCGAGCCGGTCGCGGTCGGACTCGTCGGCCCAGGCGAAGCTGCAGCGGATGCCCTTCGCGCGCCCCCCGGGGGAGTCGCGGATCTCGCTGCGCACGTGCGCGCCGAACGCGAGCCGCCCGCTCGGGAGGAAGAGCTCGCCCTCCACCCGGCGCCCGGCGGCGAGGTGCGGCGGGATCGCGCCGTAGAAGCGGAAGCCCGACGACGACACGTCGTCGAAGATGCCGAGCACCGGGTCCTCGCCCTCGAAGCGCATGCGCGCGGGAACCGGGATCGGGAAGCGGTACTCGTGGCGCCGGTAGCCGTCGAGCCGCCGCGCGTGCGCGATCACCGCTGCCGCGAGCGCCGCGGTGGCGAGCGCCCAGAGGACGCCGAGCGCGAGCGTGCCGACCGGCGGCAGCGCCGCGCGCGCGTGCAGCGCGAGCCCGGCCGGGATCGCGGCGGCGTTGACGAGGAGCACGCACCACTGCGGCGCGAGGTACCGGTGCGTGGACCGGGGCTCGCCGTCCTGCGCCGCCGTCGCGCGCACGCGCGCGCGCGGGCGCACGAGGCCGCCGGTCGCCCAGAGCTCGGCGCCGAACTTCGCCATGCCGTACTGCGCGACCGCGAGGGTGCGCGCGTAGCCGCGCCCGAGCTCCGCGAGCATCCAGCACCCGAGCAGGTAGCAGGGCACGAAGCGCAGCAGGAACGCCTCCGCCGGCGCCGCGAACGGCGCGCTGCCGCTCACGAGCACCGCCGCCGGAGCGGCGTAGAGCACCGCCTTCGCCCAGCCGCCGAAACTCGCCGCCGCGTGCGCGAAGTAGCACAGCTTCTGCGCCGCGCTCAGCCGGCGCGAGGCGAGGATGCGCTCGCGGCGCCAGACCTGCATCGCGCCCAGGCCGCGCCGCATGTGGCCGCGCACGAACGCCGCCGCCCCGGCCGGGGCGAGGCCGAACGCGAGCGAGCGGGCGTGATAGACCGAGCGGTAGCCGCGCTTGTGGAGCTTGAGCGAGGTGTGCAGCGCCTCGGCCGAGGTGGAGGCGGCGAAGCCGCCGACCTGGTCGAGCGCGGCGCGGCGGACCACGGCGCAGCTCGCGCACAGGAGCGCCGCCCCGCGCCAGTCGCGCCCGCGCTGGAGCACGCGGAAGAAGAGCGAGCCGTCGTTCCAGGCGAGCCGCCGCGCCGGCTCGCGCCGGTGCGCGAACGAGTCGAGGTTGTAGGAATCGAGCGGCGTCTGCACGAACCCGACGCCCGCGTCGCGGAAGTAGCCGAGCGTCTCGACCAGGAAGCGCCGCGCCGGCGCGTGGTCCGCGGCGAAGAGCGCGACCAGCTCGGCGTCCGAGAATTTGAGCGCGTTGTTGAGGCTGCCGGCGCGGCCGCGCACGGGCTCCCGGCGCCCGATGTAGCGGCAGCGCAGGGACAGCGCGAGCCGGCGCATCTCGGGCCGGTTGCCGTCGTCGAGCAGCCAGGTCCGGTGCGCGTACTCCATGTTGCGCGCCGCGAGCAGGGTGCGCCGCACGGTCTCCACCGGTTCGTCGGCGGTGGTGACGAAGACGTCGACCGCGAGCCCGCCCTCGGGCGCGGCCGGCGCGCGCACGGTGAGCCGCCAGGCGACGAAGAGGCGCAGGAGCGCCCCGCCGAAGAGGAAGACCTCGGCGGCGAGAATCGCGAGCGAGAGGCCGAGCGCCTCCGGGTTGAGCGTGCGCGCGCGCCAGGCGAGGTACCAGACGGCCGCGGCGACGAAGGCGGCGGCGAGCAGCGCGCGCGCCGCGCCGGGGCCCTCGGAGACGGGCCGCGCGGGGGGCGGACCCTCGGGGTCGGGCGCCTTGCGCAGCCCGAGGACCGAGGTGCGCGCCTCGGGCGCGAGCGACGGGGGCCGGCGCTCAGGCGCCGTCATGCGCAGCCGCGAAGGGCGGACACTTCTTCATTCGGCGCGAGTCCGGTCGTGTGCGGTGGAACGCGTCCCCGGGGCGCGGGCAGTCCAGGGTCCGGGATCGCGGGGCGGGCCCGCGGAAGAAGTGTTGTTGTGCTTGTGCGCGCCGGCGGAATTCTGCGCAGCCCCCGGGGGGCTGTCAATGGCGCCGGTGTCGATTTCGTCATGGCACGCGGCCGCGCGCGCGTGCTACCTTCGCGCGGTCAATCAAGAAGGCCGCGCGCGCGGCCCTTACCGCTTCGCTCTTGCTCCGCCGCTTCGCCGCCCTCCTCCTCGCCGCCACGCTCCTCTGTGCCGCACGCGCTGCGGTCGGCGCGCCTGCGCCCGACGACGCGTTCGCGCTCGCAATCGCGGCCGCGCGCGCCGGCCGCTTCGACGAGGCGCTGCCGGCGCTCGCCGCGCTCGCCGCCGCGCACCCCGGCGAAGACCGCTACCGCTACGACTACGCGGTGGTGCTCGGCTGGGCGGGGCGCGACGCGGACGCGCTCGCGCAGGGCGCCGGCATCGAGCGCGAGCGCGCCCCGGCCTACGTCCTCGACGCGCTCGGCAAGTCGGCGCGCAACCTCGGGCGCAGCGCCGAGGCGGTTGCGATCCTCGCGGTCGCGGTGCGCCGCTTCCCCGAGCGGGTCGAGAGTCGCATCGGGCTCGCGCTCGCGCTCGGCGAGTCGGGCGAGGCGGAGGCGGCGGAGCGCGCGCTCGACGCGATTCCCGCCGCGCGGCGCGACGCGCCCGAGGTCCTCGTCGCCCGCGCCTACCTCGCGGCGCAGCGGGGCGACCCCTACGCGGCGCTCGCGCTCTACGA
>JAGVSZ010000074.1 GCA_019137045.1 Betaproteobacteria bacterium | reverse complement strand
CGCGGCCCTGGGCTACACTCGTCCTTCGACGAAAAACCCCCGCGAAATGATGAAGTTCGAGCTCGAATGGCGCATCGGCAAGTACCCGATCACGCAGGAGATCGGGCGCGGCGCGACCAGCCGGGTCTACCTCGGGCGCGACCCGTTCGCCGACCGGGACGTGGCGATCAAGGTGTTCTTCTTCGAGGAGAACGTCAGCGAGCAGACCGCGAAGCTCCTGCGCAAGGGCTTCCTCGCCGAGGCCGCGCTCGCCGGCCGGCTCAACCACCCGCACATCGTCGCGATCTACGACGCGGTGAGCGAGCCCGAGTACAGCTACATCGTGATGGAGCACGTCAAGGGCACCACCCTGGAGACGTACAGCGAGATCGACAGCCTGCTGCCGCTGTCGAAGGTGGTCGAGGTGATCTTCAAGTGCATCCGGGCGCTCGACTACGCGTTCCAGATGGGCGTGATCCACCGCGACATCAAGCCCGGCAACATCCTCTACAGCGCCGCGGGCGACATCAAGGTGAGCGACTTCGGCGCGTCGTTCCAGGAGCAGCTCGCCCAGGACACGACCCAGCTCACCGGGATCGGCTCGCCCGCGTACATGTCGCCCGAGCAGATCCGGCTCGAGGACGTCACCCACCACACCGACATCTACTCGCTCGGCGTGGTCATGTACAAGCTGCTCACCGGGCGGCTGCCGTTCAACGCGTCCAACCAGCTCTCGCTCACCTACGAGATCCTCAACGTCACGCCGCCGCCGCCCTCGCAGCTGCGGCCGGAGCTGCCGGCGCTGCTGGACGAGATCTGCCTCAAGGCGATGCAGAAGAACGCGGCGCAGCGCTACGAGAGCTGGATCGACTTCGGCAAGGACCTGTCCAAGGCGTTCGGCGCGCTGCGGCTCGCCGGCGAGTCGATCTCCGACTCGGCCAAGTTCAACGAGCTCAAGGCGCTGTCGTTCTTCGAGGACTTCGACGACGCGACGCTGTGGGAGGCGCTGCGCATCAGCCAGTGGCGCGAGATCCCGCGCGGCAGCGTGATCATCCGCGAGGGCGACCACGGCGAGAGCTTCTTCCTCCTGATCGAGGGCGAGGTGGACGTCTCGATCGGCGGCACCTCGATCAACACCATCCGGCGCGCCGGGTGCTTCGGCGAGCTGCTCTACTTCAGCGACAGGGTCACGCAGCGGACCACGACCATCAAGGCGCTCGGCAACATCACCGTCATCGAGATCAAGTCGATCGCCCTGCGCGTGGCGAGCTCGACCTGCCAGGTGAACTTCCAGAAGGCGTTCATGCGCGTGCTGATCGACCGCCTCACGCAGGCGAACTCGAAGCTCGCCGGCCGCGGCTAGGGCGCGGCGGCGGCGCGGCCGCGCCCCAGAGCTCGCCCAGGACCTCGCGCAGCGCCGCGATCGCCGGGTCCGCGGCGCGCTCGGCCAGGAACACGAACCACAGCGGCGCGACCACCCGCACGTCGCGCCAGGTGCACACCTCCCCCGCCGCCACCTTCTCGCGCGCGAGGTCCTCGCGCATCAGCGCCACCCCGACGCCGGCGGCGACGAGCGTGCTGACCAGCGCCTCCTGGTCGGCGACCACGACCTGCGTGGGCGCGACCGCGCGCCCGGCGAAGAGCTCGCTCACGAGCTGGTTGTGGGTGCTGATCGACGGGGTCATGATCCACGGCATGGCGGCGAGCGCCGCCCAGTCGGCCTGCGCCAGGCGCTCGCACCACTGCGCGGGCGCCACCACGCGATAGGCGATCTCTCCGAGGCGCAGGCCGGTGACCGCCGGGTGCGCGAGCTTGCCGAAGTAGAAGCTCGCGTCCAGCTCGCCGCGGCGCACCTGCTCGAAGGCCTCGCCGCTCACCGCCTGGTGCAGCTCGATCTGCAGCAGCGGATGGCGCTCCACGGCGGCGGTGAGCAGGGCGCCGACCCGGATGAACTCCGGGTCGGAGACGGTGCCGATGCGCAGCCGCGTGGCCACCTCGCCCGCGAGGGCGCGGGCCGCGGCGGTGAGCGACTGGGCGGCCGCGAGCACCTTCTCGGCCTCGCCCAGCAGGCGCCGGCCGCCGACCGTCAGCTGCATCCCGCTCGAGGTCCGGTCGAAGAGCGGCACGCCCAGTTCGTCCTCGAGCGCCTTGATCTGGGCGCTCAGGGCCGGCTGGCTCAGGTGCAGCCGCTCGGCGGCCCGGGTCAGGTTCCCGAGCTCGGCGACCGCGGCGAATCCGCGCAATTGGTAAAGCTCCACTAGTTCGTGCCTCGATTTCTCAAGTCCTTGATTGTCCGATTGTCGTCAGGCCCCTCAGCGTGACTTTAGACACGGTATAGCCGGCTCCGATGACGCTGATCGAAACATGCGATTTGAAGCCCCACCCCGAAGGCTATATGTTGTCATCGTGCAATGCAACAACGCATTGAGATCAGAGACCTAGCTAGGAGTTTACGATGAGACTGACCGCTCCCCTGTACGAAGGCGACGGCCTGCTTCGATCCGGCCCGGCGTTCGGGGCGGACGAGGCGCCTGCTGTCACGGGCCGCCCTGCAGAGGTGACCGGCGAGGCCGTTATCGAGGCCGGAGCCGCCGCACCTGAACACGACCTGACCCGCCTCGAGGCCCGCGCCCGCGCCATGCGCGCAGCGTACCTCGGCGCCGCCCTCGCCCGGCTCTGGCGCCGGTTCGAGGCCTGGCTCGAAGAAGGTCGCCGGCAGCGCGAAGAGGCCTACCTCGCGCGCGCCGCGAACCTGTCCGACCTCGAGGAGCGCCTGCGCCGGCTCGAGCGGCGGGGGCTCGTGAGCTACATCTGACCCGACGGGCGGCCCGCGCGGCGGGCCGCCTGAACGCTTTCCCCCCGCGCTGGATCGGGCTCCGGGGAGCGGCCCGGACCCTCCTCCCTCCTCCTCCTCCCGGTCGTTCACCGGGCCCGTCCAGCGCGATCAGGGGAACCCAACCCCTTTCCCCTTGCACCGGCGCGGCGGAACGCGGCGCCCTTAGAATCGCTCCCACGCGCAGAACCCCGCGCGCCACCACCGGGAAGCGGCCACCGAAGATGAACCTGGCGAGTCTCCTCGCCCGCGCCGGGCGCGCGTGCGCCGACGCGCCGGCCCTCGCGCTCGGCGAGCGCGCGCTCGCCGACTACCGCGGCC
>JAGVSZ010000241.1 GCA_019137045.1 Betaproteobacteria bacterium | reverse complement strand
TCGCCGCCGCGTTCCTGCTGGCGCTCGCGCGCGCGACCAACCGGCGGCTGGAGAGCGCCGGCCGCCACCGCGCCGAGCTGCTCGAGAGCGCGGGGCGGCTCGACGCCATCGTGCAGTCGGCGATGGATGCGCTCGTCACCGTCACCGAGGATCAGCGCATCGTGGTGTTCAATGCCGCCGCCGAGAAGATGTTCGGGTGCGGCGCCGCGGAGGCGCTCGGCGGCCCGCTCGAGCGCTTCATTCCGGAGCGTTTCCGCGCCGCCCACCGGGCGTACGTGGAGCGCTTCGCGCGCACCGGCGAGACGGCGCGGCGGATGGGGTTCCAGACCGCGCTGCTCGCGCTGCGCGCCGACGGCACGGAGTTCCCGATCGAGGCGTCGATCTCGCAGGCGTCCGCGCGCGGCGAGCGGCTGCTCACGGTCATCGTGCGCGACATCACCGAGCGCGTGCGCGCCGAGACCGAGCTCGCGCGCTCGCACGCGCAGCTGCGCGAGCTGGCGGTCGCCATGCTGGAGGTGCGCGAGGCCGAGCGCACGCGCATCGCGCGCGAGCTGCACGACGAGCTCGGGCAGACGCTCACCGGCCTGAAGATGGACGTCGAGCTGCTCGCCCGCACGGTGCCCGGGGAGCGCGCCGACCTGCTCGAGCGCGTCCAGGCCATGCGCGAGCTGGTCGACGCCACGGTCGCGACCACGCGGCGCATCTCGACCGACCTCCGGCCGCTGGTGCTCGACGACCTCGGGCTGCGCGCGGCCGCCGAGTGGCTGGTTCAGAACGTCGCCCAGCGCGCCGGGCTCGAGTGCGAGCTCGACTTCGACGATTCCTTCGCGCAGCTCGGCGAGCCCCACGCGTCGGCGCTCTTCCGCATCATGCAGGAGTCGCTCACCAACGTCGTGCGCCACGCGCGCGCGCGCCGGGTCGCGGTGCGGCTCGCGCGCGCCGACGGCGCCGCGGTGCTCAGCGTGAGCGACGACGGGGCCGGCATGGACGCCGCCGCGCGCGGCAAGCCGCGCTCGTTCGGGCTGCGCGGGATCAGCGAGCGCGTGCTGCTCTTCGGCGGCACGGTGACGGTCACCAGCGCGCCGGGCGCGGGGACCACCCTCGTCGCCCGCATCCCGCTCGATCCTTCGCGCGCGCAGGCGGCGGCGTGACCATCCGGCTGCTGATCGCCGACGACCACGCCATCGTGCGCGAGGGGCTGCGGCGCATCCTCGCCGCCGAGCCGGCGTTCGAGGTCGTCGGCGAGGCGCGCGACGGCCACGAGGCGCTCGCCGCAGTGCGCGCCGGCGGCTTCGAGGTGCTGATCCTCGACCTGTCCATGCCCGGCCGCGGCGGCATCGAGCTCCTGCGGCAGGCGAAGAGCGAGCGGCCCGAGCTGCGCGTGCTGGTGCTGTCCATGCACGCCGAGGACCAGTACGCGGTGCGCGCGATCCGCGCCGGGGCCTCGGGCTACCTCACCAAGGACACCGCGGCGACCCAGCTCGTCGCGGCGCTGCACCGGATCGCCTCCGGCGGGCTCTTCATCACGCCGGCGGTGGCCGAGGCGCTCGCCCTCGGCCTGCAGTCGGCCGGCGACGGCCTGCCCCACAAGCGGCTCTCCGACCGCGAGCACGAGGTGTTCGTGCTGCTCGCCGGCGGCGCATCGGTGACCGAGATCGCCGCGCGGCTGCGGCTGAGCGTGAAGACGGTGAGCACGCACAAGACCCACATCCTCGAGAAGATGGGGCTCGGCTCGCTCGCCGAGCTCGTCCGCTACGCGCTCGCGCACCGGCTCCTCGACGACCCCGACCTGCCGCGGTAGCGCGCGGACCGGGCGGCCCCGCCCCCGCCCCTAGGAGGATTCCTAGCCCCCTCCGATCCCATCCCGGCGCAGATTCAGCCGCCGCCGATGGTGCCGGTTCCGGCGCGTCGCAATACTGGCCCGGTCGAACGTGAGCGTCGGGACAGTGAAGGTCTACGTCGTCGAAGACTCGCCCGCGGTGCGCACGCGGCTGCTCGCCATGCTCGCGACCGTGGCCGGCGTCGAGGTGATCGGCGCGGCGGACTCGGTGGCCGGCGCCGTGGACGGCGTGCTGGCCGCGGCGCCCGAGGCGGTCATCCTCGACCTGCAGCTCCTCGACGGCACCGGGTTCGAGGTCCTCGCCCGCATCAAGCCGCTGCGGCCCGACCTGCGCGTCATCATCCTCAGCAACTTCGTCAGCGATCAGTATCGCGCCGCGGGCCTCGCCGCGGGCGCGAGCGTCTTCCTCGACAAGTCGCACGAATTCGTGCGCGTGCCCGACATCCTGCGCGGCTGGGTGGCCGCAGCGGAGGGGGCGCGCGCGTGACGACCGGAATCCCCTCGCATCTGCAGGAGCCGACGATGACCCTGACTGCCAGTACGAACGACGACACCCCGACCGCCGGCGCCCCCGCCGGCGGCTGCGCGCGCGCGAGCCTCGCGGACCTGGCGCCCGAGCTCGGGCTGGATGCCACCGAGCCGGCGTTCGCCGAGATCTCCTTTCCGGTGCGGCGGCTCAAGGCCGGGGAGGCGCTGGTCCGCGCCGGGGACCGGTTCGAAGCGATCTACGTGATCCGCAGCGGCTTCCTCAAGACGGTCCGCACGGATGCGGCGGGCAACCAGATGGTGCTCGCCCTGCCGATGGGCGGCGACACGGTCGGCCTCGACGCCATCGATCCCGGCCGCCACGGCGCGGACGTGATCGCGCTCGACACGACCGTGGTGGTGGTGGTGCCGTACGCGCGGCTCGCGCAGCTCTCGCGCACGTATTCCGGCCTGGAGCGCGCGCTCTTCCGCGCGTTCAGCCGCCAGATCGGGCGCGACCACCGGCTGATCTGGCTGCTCGGCACGCACAACGCGGAATCGCGCCTGGCGGCGTTCCTGCTCGACCTGTCCGAGCGCTTCGGCCGGCTCGGCTACTCGCGCACCGTCTTCGAGCTGCGCATGACGCGGCAGGAGATCGGCAGCTACCTCGGCATCAAGCTGGAGACGGCCAGCCGCGCGCTCTCGGCGCTCGCCGCCGCGGGAATCATCGGCGTGAACCGGCGCACCATCACCCTGCGCGACGTGCCGGCGCTGCGGCGGGTCCTCGAGCCGCGCGAGGCCGCCGTGCGCCCCGAGCCGGCGTCCGCGCGCGC
>JAGVSZ010000392.1 GCA_019137045.1 Betaproteobacteria bacterium | reverse complement strand
CCGCGGCGCGCGCGTTCCGTCCGGGGGCCGTCATGATCTTCGACCTGCGCATCTACACGCTGCACAACGACAAGCTCGGCGAGTGGCTGCGGCTCTACGAGCAGTACGGCCACGCGACGCAGGTGAAGCACTGCGGCGAGCCGGTCTTCTACGCGACCACCGAGGTGGGCACGCTCAACCAGGTCGTGCACGTGTGGAAGTACGCGAGCCAGGCCGAACGCGAGGCGCGGCGCGACGCGCTCATGGCCGACCCCGCGTTCCAGGACTACCTGCGGCGCAGCCGCGCGCTCGGCGCGCACCAGCACCAGGAGTGCCGCGTCCTGAAGTCCACCTCGTTCTCGCCGCTGTAGCGCCATGGCCGCCGCGCCCAGAGCGTGCGTGATGGGGCACCCGGTGGCGCACTCGCGCTCGCCGCTGATCCACGGCTACTGGCTGCGCACGCTCGGCCTCCCCGGGACCTACGAGCTGCGGGACCTCGCGCCCGAGGCGTTCCCCGCATTCCTCACCCGTCTCGAAGCGCACGGCTTCGTCGGCGGCAACGTGACGGTGCCGCACAAGGAGGCGGCGTTCCGGCTCGTCGACCGGCGCGACCAGGCCGCGGAGGCGGTCGGCGCGGTCAACACCGTCTGGCTCGAGAACGGCCGCCTGATGGGCGGGAATTCGGATACCCACGGCTTCCTCGCCCACCTCGACGACCGCGCGCCCGGCTGGGACGTGCCCGGCGGCCGGGCCGTCATCCTGGGCGCCGGGGGCGCGGCGCGTTCGGCCGCTTACGCGCTCGCCACCCGCGGGCTGACGGTGCACGTGGCCAATCGCACGGTGGAGCGGGCGCGCAGCCTGGCCGCGGACTTCGGCCCGCGCGTGAGCGCGCACGGTCACGACGCGCTCCCGCGGCTGCTGCCGGAGGCGGACCTCCTCGTCAACTGCACGGCGCTCGGGATGACGGGCAAGCCGCCGCTCGCGGTGGACATCGTCCGGCTCAAGCCGAGCGCCGTGGTGTACGACGTCGTCTACGTTCCGCTCGAGACCGGCCTGCTCGCGGCGGCGCGCGCGCGCGGGCACCGCGTGGTCGACGGCCTGGGCATGCTGCTGCAGCAGGCCGGGTTCGGTTTCCGCAAGTGGTTCGGGGGGGATCCGTGCGTGACCCCGGAGCTGCGCGCGCTGGTCGAGGCCGACATTCGCGCCAAGATCGGGAAATGACGGGTAAGCTTCCGTCCCTCACGTCTATCGCCTGGAGGAGGATGCCCATGAAACTTCGAATCGCAGTCCTGGCCGCGGCCCTCGGCCTCGCCGCGGGCGCCGCGCACGCGCAGCAGACGGTCAACATGCCGATCGTCATCGAGCTCTCGGGCGCCGGCGCGGTGTCCGGCACCAACTTCCGCGACGGCGCCGTGCTCGCGATCGAGGAGATCAACGCCGCGGGCGGCATCCTCGGGCGCAAGATCGTCGCGCCGCAGTCGGACACGCAGTCGAACCCGGGCGTCTCGCGCGCCCAGGTGCAGAAGGCGATCGACTCCAACCCGTACGTGATCCTGGGGCCGGTGTACTCCGGCTCGGTCAAGGTGAACATGATCCTCGCCCAGCGGGCCGAGGTGCCGCAGATCACCGGCGCCGAGGCGGCCGACATCACGCAGGCGGGCAACCCGTACATCTTCCGCACGTCGTTCGGGCAGCAGATGAGCATGCCCAAGATCGCCAACTACATCCGCGACGGCCTGAAGGCGAAGACCGTGGCGCTGCTGTGGGTGAACAACGACTTCGGCAAGGGCGGGCGCGACACGTTCATCAAGGAGATGAACGCGCGCAACATCAAGGTCGTCGCCGACGTGTCGACCGAGTCCGGGCAGGTGGACTTCGCCGCCGACGTCGTGAAGCTCAAGGGCGCGAACGCCGACGCGATCTTCGTCTACACCAACGAGGAGGAGAGCGCCCGCTTCCTGCGCGAGGCGCGCAAGCAGGGCATCAAGACCCCGCTCATCGGCGAGACCACCCTGCTCGGCCAGAAGGTGATCGAGCTCGCCGGCGACGCGGCGAACGGCGTGCGCGGCCACGTCGGCCTGACGGTCGACGCTCCGGTGGCCCCGGTGCTCGCCTTCCGCGAGCGCTTCTTCAAGCGCCACAAGTACCTGCCGGACCACAACGGCCTGAAGGGCTACACCGGCGTGTACGCGGTCAAGTACGCGACCGAGAAGGCGGGCAAGTTCGACCGCAAGCTGCTCGCGAAGACCATGCACGGCCTCACCATCAAGCCGGAGCAGGAGCCCGGGATCCTGATGGAGGCCACCTGGGACGACAAGGGCGACATCGACCGCATCAGCTTCCTCGCCGAGGTGGTGAACGGCCAGCAGAAGGTGGTGCAGATCCTGCCCAAGCTCGGCAAGTAGCCGCGCCCCCCTGCGGCGCGCACGGGGCCGGCGCCCGCCGGGTCCGTGCGCGCACGCGCCGCACGCATGGCCGACATCCTGCAGCTCCTCGTCGCGGGTCTCGCGACCGGCGGCATCTACGCGCTGGTCGCGATCGGCTTCGTGCTGCTGTGGCAGACCTCGCAGACGATCAACTTCGCCCAGGGCGAATTCGTGATGGTGCCGGCGTTCTTCGTCCTCGCCGCGATGAAGTTCGGCGGGCTGTCGTTCCCGGTCGCGCTCGTCGCGGGCCTCGCGCTCGCGCTCGCCGTGCTCGGCCTGCTGTTCAAGCGCGTCGTGGTCGACCCGGTCCTGCGGCACGGGGTGCTGCCGCTGGTGATCTCCACGATCGCGCTCGCGATCTTCCTCAAGGAGGGCGTCAAGGAGTTCTACGCCGCCGACGCGCAGCCGTTCCCCGCCGCGTGGGCGACGACCAACCTCGCGCTCGGCGGTGCGGCGGTCTCGGTGCAGAACCTGGTGATCATCGCGGTCGCGGTGGTCGCGGTCGCGGCGCTCCAGTACTTCCTCGCCGCCACCCGCACCGGCCGGCGCATGCAGGCCACCGCCCAGAACCCGGGGCTCGCGCGCGTGCTCGGGATCCCGGTGGAGCGGATGATCCTGTACACCTTCCTCATCAACGCCGCGCTCGTCGCGCTCGCCTCGTTCCTGGTGAGCCCGATCTACCTCGCCAAGTTCACCAACGGCGAGACGCTCGGCCTGGTCGCGTTCGTCGCGGCGATCGTGGGCGGCTTCAACCAGGTGCGCGGCGCGATCGCGGGCGGCCTGCTGCTCGGCGTCGTCGACAACTTCGTCGCCGCCTACTGGTCGGCGCAGTACCGCGCCGCGATTCCGCTCTTCCTGCTGATCGCGGTCATCCTGCTGCGGCCGCAGGGCCTGCTCGGGCGCGCCGAGGAGCGCACGGTATGAGCGGCCGCGCCCGCGCGCGCCTCGCCGCGGCCGCCGCGGTCGCGCTGCTCGTCGCCGCCCCGTTCGCGCTGAAGCCCTACGGCATCTACCTCCTCAGCCTGTGGGCGGTCTCGACCATCGCCGCGATCGGGCTCAACCTCACGCTCGGCTACGCCGGCCAGGTCTCGCTCGCGCAGGCCTCCTTCGTGGGCATCGGAGCGTACGCCGCGGCGCTGCTCACCACCCAGGGCTGGCCGCTCTGGTCGGCGTTCCTGGTCGCGCTCGCGCTCTGCTTCGTCATCGGCTGGGTGCTCGGCTACCCGGCGCTGCGCGTGCAGCACCACTACCTCGCGTTCGTCACGCTGTCGTTCTCGACGCTCGTGTTCCTCGTGCTGCGCAACGAGGAGTGGCTCACCAAGGGCGTGTACGGCATCAGCGGCATCCCGCGCCCGACCGTCCTCGGCTGGTCGACGCAGGGCCCGATCGACTTCTACTTCTTCTGCCTCGGCGTGCTCGCCCTGACGAGCGCCGCGGCCTGGTGGCTGGTCCGCTCGCCCTGGGGCCGGGCGTTCACCGCGCTGCGCGAGAACCCGGTGCGGGCGTCCTCGCTCGGCGTGGACACGCGCCGCTACACGCTCATGGCGTTCGCGCTCGGCTCCGCCCTCGGCGGCGTGTCGGGGGTGCTGTACGCGCCGCTCGTCCAGTTCATCGAGCCGACCGCGTTCGCGCTCAACCTCTCGTTCAGCCTCCTGCTGATGGTGATCGTCGGCGGCGCCGGCCGTTTCTTCGGGCCGTTCCTCGGCGCCGCGGTCGCGGTGCTGCTGCCCGAGGCCCTGCGCTTCAGCGAGGGGCTCTACCTCATCCTGTACGCGGCGTTCGTGATGGCGCTGATGGCGTTCTGCCCGTCGGGGCTGCTCGGCCTCGGCGAGCGCTGGCGCGCGCCCGCGGCGCAGCCGCGCGAACCGGGCGCGGCCCGATGAGCGCCGTACTCGAGGTGCGCGACCTCACCAAGACCTTCGGCGGCATCAGCGCGGTCGCCGGCGTCTCGTTCGAAGTGCACGCGGGCGAGATCCTCGGCCTCATCGGGCCGAACGGCTCGGGCAAGTCGACCCTCTTCAACTGCATCCTCGGCCAGCTCGCGCCGTCCTCCGGCGAGGTGCGCTTCGACGGCCAGCCGATCACCGGCAGGCGCGCCTGCGACCTCAGCCGCCTCGGCATCGGGCGCACCTTCCAGCTGCTGCAGGTCTTTCCGCAGCTCTCGGTGCGCGAGAACCTGATCCTCGCCGGGCAGGAGCACCGCGGCTCGATGTGGTCGCGCCTGGTCGGCCGCCGCGACGCCGGCCAGACCGAGGCCGCGAACCGGATGATCGGGTTCTTCCGGCTCGAGCATCTCGCCGAGGAGAAGGCGGGGAGCCTGAGCTACGGCCAGCAGAAGCTCCTCGATGCGGCGATGGCGTTCATGGCCGGGCCGCGGCTCGTGCTGCTCGACGAGCCCGCGGGCGGCGTCAACCCGACGATGCTCGGCGCCCTGCGCGAGCGGCTGCGCGAGATCAACCGCGCCCAGCGCGCCACCTTCGTGGTGATCGAGCACAACATGGAGTTCGTGATGTCGCTGTGCACGCGCATCCTCGTGCTCGCCGAGGGCCGCATCATCGCCGCGGGCGACCCCGCCGCCGTGCGCAGCGACCCGGCGGTCATCGAGGCGTACCTCGGGCGCTGAGCGATGGGCGCGGACCCGATTCTCGCGCTCGAGGACGTGGTCGCCGGCTACGGCAAGCTGACCGTCCTGCACGGCACGCGCTTCGCGGTGCGGCGCGGCGCGATCACCACGATCATCGGCCCCAACGGCGCCGGCAAGTCGACCGTGTTCAAGGCGGTGTTCGGCCTGCTGCCGGTCGAGCGCGGGCGGGTGACCTTCGACGGCCGGGAGACGACCAACCTCGCCCCGCGCCGGCTCCTCGAGCGCGGCGTCTGCTACGTGCCGCAGGGGCGCAACATCTTCCCGGAGCTGAGCGTGCGCCACAACCTCGAGCTCGGCGGCGAGGCCGCGGGCCCCGGCGTGGACATCGGCGCGCGCATGGCCGCGATGATGGCGCGCTTCCCGGTGCTGCGCGAGCGCGCCGACGCGCAGGCCTCGACGCTCTCGGGCGGCCAGCAGAAGCTGCTCGAGATCGCGCGCGGGCTGCTGCTCGACCCGCAGCTCGTCCTCATCGACGAGCCGTCGATCGGGCTCTCGCCGCGCCTGGTGCGCGAGACCTTCGCCCTGCTCGCGGGCCTGCGCGACCGGGGCGTCACGATCCTGATGGTGGAGCAGAACGCGAAGAGCGCGCTCGAGCACTCCGACTACGGCATCGTGCTCGAGCAGGGCCGCACGCGCATGGAAGGCGAGGCGCGCGCGATCCTCGCCGACCCCCGCGTCGCCCGGCTCTTCCTCGGCGGCGGGCTCGCGGCCGACGACGCCTGACGCGGCCCGGGGGCGGCGCGCGCGCCCGGGGCATACAATTTCCGCTCGACGCGGCGGACGCACGGGAGCAATTCATGACCGACCTGTGGGACAACCCGATGGGCACGGACGGGTTCGAGTTCGTCGAGTACGCGGCGCCCGACCCCGGGGCCCTCGGCCGGCTGTTCGAGGCGATGGGCTTCGTGGCGGTGGCGAAGCACCGGCACAAGGACGTCACGCTCTTCAGGCAGGGCGAGGTCAACTTCGTCATCAACGCCGAGCCGCGCTCGTTCGCGCAGAACTTCGCGCGCCGCCACGGGCCGAGCGTCTGCGCGATCGCCTTTCGCGTGCGCGACGCGCGCGCCGCCTACGCGCGCGCGCTCGAGCTGGGCGCGTGGGGCGTCGAGGGCGTCGCCGGCCCGATGGAGCTCAACATCCCGGCGATCAAGGGCATCGGCGACTCGCTCATCTACCTCGTCGACCGCTATCCCGAGAACGACTACGGCCACACGATCTACGACGTCGACTTTCGCCCCCTGCCCGGCTTCGAGGCGTTCTGGACGGGGAAGGCCGCCGCGCCGCGGGGCGCGGGGCTCGCCTACGTCGACCACCTCACCCACAACGTGCACCGCGGGCGCATGAAGGAGTGGGCCGAGTTCTACGAGCGCCTCTTCGGCTTCCGCGAGATCCGCTACTTCGACATCGAGGGCAAGCTCACCGGGCTCAAGTCCAAGGCGATGACCAGCCCGTGCGGCCGCATCCGCATCCCGATCAACGAGAGCGCGGACGACCGCTCGCAGATCCAGGAGTACCTCGACGCCTACCGCGGCGAGGGCATCCAGCACATCGCGCTCGGCACCGCCGACATCTACGCGACCGTCGACCGGCTGAAGGCGAGCGGCGTGGAGCTGCTCGACACCCCGGACACCTACTACGAGATGCTGGACGCGCGCCTGCCGGGCCACGGCGAGCCGGTCGAGGCGCTGCGCAGCCGCCGCATCCTGCTCGACGGCGCGCCCGACGCCGGGGGCGGGGGCGCGGCCGCCCCGGCCAGGCGCGGCCTGCTGCTGCAGATCTTCACCAAGACCGTGATCGGCCCGATCTTCTTCGAGGTCATCCAGCGCAAGGGCGACGAGGGCTTCGGCGAGGGCAACTTCCGCGCCCTGTTCGAGTCGATCGAGCTCGACCAGATCCGCCGCGGCGTGCTCACGCCCGCGGCCTAGGCCGCGCGCCTGCGCGCGACGATGCGCACGCCCCCGAGCACGCCCCTCTCGTAGAGCGAGACGAAGAAGCTGTAGGCGTCGTCGTACTGCTCGTAGCGGGCGGCCCCGAACTTCGCGCTCGTCGACGCCTTCAGGCTGCGGTACATGGCCAGGCGCTGCTGCAGGATCGCGGTCCACGCCTCGCTCAGGTCGTCCACCTGCACGGCCGGGCATGCGTGCACCTCGAGCAGGCGCACGTACTCCTGCGCAGACTCGATCTCGGTGAAAGTCATCCCGTCCTTCAGGCGACGCGCGGTCCCCTCGGGAAGGTCGTCCCGCCGCACGATGTCGGTGAACGCCAGGACGCCTTCGGGCCTGAGCACGCGCGCCGCCTCCCCGACGAGGCGGGACTTGTCAGGGATGTGCGCCCAGGACTCCTGCGCGACGACGGCGTCGAACGACCCCGCCGGGAAAGGCATCGCGAGCGCGTTGCCGAGCCGGAAGTCGACGAGGTGTTCGAGCCGGGCGAGCCGGGTGAGCCGCTGCGCGCTCCGGTACCGGCTTTCGGTCAGGTCGAGACCGGTCACGCGGCAGCCGAGCCAGTGCGCGAGGTAGCGCGCGGGACCGCCCATCCCGCTGCACACGTCGAGCACGTGGTGCGCGCGCGCGATGCCGGCTCGCCGCGCGAGCTCCTCCAGCGCCTCGACGCCGCCGTAGTGGTCCTGATCGAACGCCTTGAGGTCGTCCTCGGTCACCGCCTCGCGCGGCACGCCCTTCGCGCGCAGTGCGGCGAGGATCTGCTCCTCGTTGATCGGGTGGCTGTCGTAGAAGCGGGTGACGCTGTCCGCGTGCGCCGCTGCGTTCATTTCGCTTCTCCTCGTCGACCGGACTGCCGCGCGCTCCACCGTCCGCCGCGCGGGCCCGCCGACTATCCCACGGGCCGCGCAAGCGCGGCGCTACCATTGCGTCTTACCGCCCGGGACACGCGATGACCGCAACGAGCGCCCGAACCGCCGACCCCGCCGCGCTCCGGCAGGCGATCGAGCTCGCCTACCGCCAGGACGAAGCCGAAGCGGTCGGCGCGCTGCGGACGCGCGTACACCTGGCCCCGGGCCAGCGCCGGCGCATCGGCGAGCGCGCGCTCGAACTCGCGCGCCGCGTCCGCGCGCAGGCGCAGGAGTCGGCCGGAGCGGAAGCGTTCCTGCGCCGCTTCGCGCTGTCCACGCGCGAGGGCATCGTCCTCATGTGCCTCGCCGAAGCGCTCCTGCGCATCCCCGACGCCGACACCGCGGACGCGCTGATCCGCGACAAGCTCGCCGGCACGCGCTGGGACGCCGAGGGCGAGCCCGACGGCGGCCTGCTCTTGAACGCCGCGACCTGGGGCCTGATGCTCACCGGGACGCTCGCCGCGTGGCGCGAGGAGGCGGGCGAGGAGCCCGCCACGATCCTGCGGCGCCTCGTCGCGCGCGCGGGCGAGCCGGTGGTGCGCGGCGCGATCCGCCAGGCGATGAAGATCATGGCCGAGCAGTTCATCGTCGGCGAGACGATCGCGGCCGCGATCGAGCGCGCGGCCGAGCGCGAGGCGGCCGGCTACCGGTTCTCGTACGACATGCTGGGCGAGGCCGCGCGCACCGCAGACGACGCGGCGCGCTATCTCGCGGCGTACGAGGCGGCGATCGACGCGGTCGGGCGCGCCGCGCGCGCGGACGCGCCGGTCGAGGAACGCCCCGGCGTGTCGATCAAGCTCTCGGCGCTCCATCCGCGCTTCGAGGTCGCGCAGCGCGCGCGCCTCGCCGCGGAGCTCGCGCCGCGCCTCGCCGCGCTCGCCGCGCGCGCCGCTGCGGCCGGCGTCCCGATCACGATCGACGCGGAGGAGAGCGAGCGGCTCGAGCCGACGCTCGAGCTCTTCGCGCAGCTCGCGCGCGATGCGCGGCTCGCCGGCTGGAACGGCCTCGGGCTCGCGGTGCAGGCGTACCAGCGGCGCGCGCTCCACGTGTGCGACTGGCTCGTCGCGCTCGCCGCGGCGAGCGGCCGCCGGCTGATGGTGCGCCTGGTGAAGGGCGCCTATTGGGACAGCGAGATCAAGGCGGCGCAGGTGCTCGGCCTGGACGACTACCCGGTGTTCACGCGCAAGAGCGCGACCGACGTGTCCTATCTCGCCTGCGCGCAGGCGCTGCTCGCCGCCGGGCCCGGGCTCTTCGCGCAGTTCGCCACGCACAACAGCCACACCGTCGCCGCGGTGCTCGAGCTCGCCGCCGGCCGGCGCGACTTCGAGTTCCAGAAGCTGCAGGGCATGGGCGATGCGCTCTACGGCGCGCTCGTGCCCGAGCTCGGCCTGCCCTGCCGCGTGTACGCGCCGGTGGGCGGCCACCGCGACCTCCTCGCCTACCTCGTGCGCCGCCTGCTCGAGAACGGCGCGAACAGCTCGTTCGTGCACCAGGTCGGCGACCCGGCGGTGCCGCTCGAGCGGCTCGTCGCCGATCCGCTCGAGGCGCTCCCGCGCCCGTACGCGCCGCACCCGCGCATCCCGCGGCCGCTCGATCTCTTCCCCGACCGCAGGAATTCGCGCGGCGTGGACCTCTCCGACCGCGCGGCGATCGGGCGTCTGACGGCGCGGATCGCCGCGGACCGCGCGCACGCGCTCGCAGCGCCACCGGCGACGAGCGCAGCGGCGCTCGACGTCGCCGCGCGGACGGCCGCGTCGGCCGCGCCCGCGTGGAATGCGACGCCGGTCGCGGCGCGCGCGCACTGCCTGGAGCGCGCCGCGGATGCGCTGGAGGCGCGCATGGACGAGTTCGTTTCACTCGCGGTGCGCGAGGCGTTCAAGACCCTCCCGGACGCGGTGGCCGAGGTGCGCGAGGCGGTCGACTTCTGCCGCTACTACGCCGCGCGCGGCCGGGACGAGTTCGGCGCGCCGTCGGCGCTGCCCGGGCCGACCGGCGAGGCCAACCGGCTCGAGCTCGCCGGGCGTGGCGTGTTCGCCTGCATCAGCCCGTGGAACTTCCCGCTCGCGATCTTCACCGGCCAGGTCGCCGCCGCGCTCGTGGCGGGGAATGCGGTAGTCGCGAAGCCCGCCGAGCAGACGCCGCTCATCGCCGCGCGCATGGTCGCCCTCCTGCACGACGCGGGGGTGCCGCGCGACGCGCTGCGGCTCGCGGTCGGCACCGGCGAGGCGGTCGGCGCGCCGCTCGTCCGGCACCCGGCGATCGCGGGCGTGGTGTTCACCGGCTCGTACGAGACGGCGCGCGCGATCAACCAGGCGCTCGCCGCGCGCCCCGGACCGATCGTTCCCTTCATCGCCGAGACGGGCGGCATGAACGCGCTCGTCGCCGACTCCTCGGCGCTGCCCGAGCAGGTGGTCGCCGACGCGATCGCCTCGGCGTTCCAGAGCGCGGGCCAGCGCTGCTCGGCGGCGCGCCTGCTGCTGGTGCAGGAGGACGGCGCCGCGCGCGTCCTCGGGATGCTCGCGGGCGCGATGGCCGAGCTCGCGGTCGGCGACCCCGCGCTGCCCGAGACCGACGTCGGGCCGGTGATCGACGCGGAGGCGAAGCGCGCGCTGGATGCGCACGTCGCGCAGCTGCGCGCGCGCGGCCGGCTGCTGGCGCAGACTCCGCTGCCGCCCGCGGCGCGCGGCACGTTCGTGGCGCCGGTCGCGTTCGAGATCGCGCTCGCGGACCTGCCGCAGCGCGAGGTGTTCGGGCCGGTGCTGCACGTGATCCGGTGGCGCGCCGACGAGCTGGAGCGCGTGCTCGACGCCGTCGCCGCAACCGGCTACGGTCTCACGCTGGGCATCCACAGCCGCATCGAGCGCTTCGTCGAGCGCGTGCGCGCGCGGCTGCGCGTGGGCAACACCTACGTCAACCGCAACATGATCGGCGCGGTGGTGGGCGTGCAGCCGTTCGGCGGCGAGGGACTCTCGGGCACCGGGCCGAAGGCCGGCGGACCGCACTACCTGGCACGCTTCGCGGTCGAGCGCACGCTC
The DNA here is from genome assembly GCA_019137045.1 of Betaproteobacteria bacterium. Lineage (GTDB taxonomy): Bacteria > Pseudomonadota > Gammaproteobacteria > Burkholderiales > SG8-39 > JAGVSZ01. Next base: position 1,988 of record JAGVSZ010000392.1, on the reverse strand, counting down.
ACGATGAACACCGCGGCCGCGGGCGGAAACGCGGCCCTGCTCGCGCAGGCGGACTGAGCGTCAGCCGGCGCGCTCGATCTCCGCCAGCGTCGCGCGCAGCGCCGCGACCGCCGCGTCGATGTCCTCCGGCTCGATCACGAGCGGCGGGGCGAAGCGCACCACCGTGCCGTGCGTGTCCTTCGACAACACGCCGCGCGCGAGCAGGCCGTCCACGACGCGCCGCGCGGTGGCGCGCGCCGGGTCGATCTCGACCCCGACCAGCAGGCCCTTGCCGCGCACGTCCAGCACGAGCGGGCTCGCGATCGCGCGCAGGCCGCGCACGAGGCGCGCGCCGAGCTCGGCCGCGCGCTCGGGCAGGCGCTCCTCGACCAGGACGTTCAGCGTCTCGAGCCCCACCGCGGCCGCGAGCGGGTTGCCGCCGAAGGTGCTGCCGTGGTCGCCCGGCCGGAAGACGTCCATGACGTCGGCGCGCGCGAGGAACGCGGACACCGGCAGCAGCCCGCCGCCGAGCGCCTTGCCGAGTATGAGCCCGTCGGGCCTCAGGTGCTCGTGGTCGCACGCGAGCAGCCGCCCGGTGCGTCCGAGCCCGGTCTGCACCTCGTCGGCGATCAGCAGCACGCCGCGGCTGCGGCACAGCCGCGCGCAGGCCTCGAGGTAGCCGGGCGGCGGAACGACGATGCCGCGCTCGCCCTGGATGGGCTCGACCAGGAACGCCGCGGTGTGCGGGGTGAGCGCGCGCTCGAGCGCGGCGAGGTCGCCGTACGGCACGAGCTTCAGCCCCGGCGGGAACGGCCCGAAGCCCTGGCGGTACTGCGGCTCCGACGAGAGGCCGGTGATGGCGATCGAGCGCCCGTGGAAGTTGCCCTCCGCGGCGATGATCTCGGCGCGGTCGTGCGGCACGCGCTTGACTTCGTAGGCCCACTTGCGCGCCGCCTTGAGGGCGGTCTCCACCGCCTCCAGGCCGGTGTTGACCGGCAGCGCGCGGTCCATGCCGGTCAGGCGGCACAGCCGCGCGAGGAACGCCGGCAGCCGGTCGTTGTAGTAGGCGCGCGAGGTGACCGCGAGCCGGCCCGCCTGCTGCGTGAGCGCGCGCAGGATGCGCGGATGCGCGTGGCCGAGGCTGACCGCGGAGTACGCGGACATGCAGTCGAGGTAGCGCCGCCCGGCCTCGTCCCAGACGTGCGCGCCCTCGCCGCGCACGAGGACGACCGGGAGCGGATCGTAGTTGCGCGCGCTGTGCCGGCGCTCGAGCGCGATCGCGAGCGGCGTGGGCGCGAGCGCGGCGCCGAGCAGTGCCGCCGCGGCGTTCCCGACCAGCCGCGCGGTCGCGCCCGCCGCGTCCCGGTGCGGGTCGTACTCGGCGATCTCGAGCGCGAGCGGCGGGTCGGCGCGCACGCGCGCCGCGAGCGCGGGAAACAGGGTCGCCGCGCGCAGTCCGCGCGCCACCGGCGTCGTGACTCCGGGCGCGTCGGCCGGATCGAGCGCGTCCAGGTCGAGCGTGATGCCGTAGCCGGCGGTGCCGCGGCGCAGGCGCGCGAGCGCCTCGTCGAGCACCGCGTCGAGCCCGCGCTCGTCGATCTCGCGCATCGGGTACACGCGCACGCCGAGCGCCGCGAGCAGCGCCGCTTCCTCCGGCTCGAAGCTGCGCGCCCCGACCACGCACACGTGCGCGGGCGCGAGGGCGGCCGTCTCGACCCCGAGGGCGTCGCCGGCCTGACCGAGCAGCGCGGCGAGCGGCATGCCGTGCAGCCGCCCGCTGTGGGTCGTCCCGGGCGTGTGCGCGTCCAGATGCGCGTCGATCCACAGCAGGCCGATCGGTCCGGGCGTCGCCTCCGCCACTCCGCGCCAGGTGCCCATCGCGCAGCTGTGGTCGCCTCCGAGCACGAGCGGCGTCGCCCCGGCGCGCACCGCGTTCGCCACCGCGCGCGCGAGGCGGGCGCAGAGACGCGCGACCGCGGCGACCGTCCGTTCCTCCGGCGCCGGGTCGG
>JAGVSZ010000435.1 GCA_019137045.1 Betaproteobacteria bacterium | reverse complement strand
GGCCAAGATTCCGGACGTGCCCGACTCGACGCCGACGATCGAGGTCAGGAAGGTCGCGATCGTCGGCGCGGGCACGATGGGCGGCGGCATCGGCATGGCGTTCGCGAACGCCGGCTTCCCGGTGACGCTGCTGGAGGTGAAGCAGGAGGCCCTCGACCGCGGGCTCGAGACGATCCGGAAGAACTACGCGGCGACCGTCGCCAAGGGCCGGCTCGCGCAAGGCGAGATGGACAAGCGCATGGGCCGCTTCTCCACCGCGCTCGCGTACGACGCGATCAAGGACGCCGACCTGGTGATCGAGGCGGTGTTCGAGGACATGGGCGTGAAGGAGCAGGTCTTCCGCCAGCTCGACGCGACCATGAAGCCGGGCGCGATCCTGGCGACCAACACCTCGACCCTCGACGTGAACAGGATCGCCTCGTTCACGCAGCGGCCGCAGGCGGTCATCGGCATGCATTTCTTCAGCCCGGCGAACGTCATGCGGCTGCTCGAGGTCGTGCGCGGGGCGCAGACCTCGAAGGAGGTGCTCGCGACGGTGATGAAGCTCGCCAGGACGATCAAGAAGCTCGGCGTGGTCTCGGGGGTGTGCGACGGCTTCATCGGCAACCGCATGCTCGAGGAGTACCTGCGCCAGGCCTACTTCCTGGTCGAGGAAGGCGCGCTCCCGCAGCAGGTGGACAAGGCGCTGCAGGACTGGGGCCTCGCGATGGGGCCGTTCGCGATGATGGACATGGCCGGGCAGGACGTCGGCTGGCACGTGCGCAAGCGCCGCCGCGCGGAGGATCCCGAGCGGCAGGTCTACCCCGCGTGGCTCGACCGGATCTGCGAGATGGGCCGCTTCGGGCAGAAGACCGGCCAGGGCGTGTACCGGTACGAGGCGGGCGCGCGCGTCCCGGTCCCGGACCCCGAAATCGAGCGGCTCATCGTCGGCTACTCGAAGGAGATCGGCCTCGCGCGGCGCGCGGTGACCGACCGCGAGATCGTGGAGCGCTGCATGTACGCGCTCGTGAACGAGGGCGCGAAGATCCTCGCGGAGGGCATCGCGCTGCGCGCGAGCGACATCGACATGGTGTACCTCACCGGGTACGGCTTTCCGCCCTACCGCGGCGGGCCGATGTTCTACGCCGACACCGTGGGACTGAAGAACGTCGTCGCGGCGATGGCGGGGTACGCCGCGGGCCGCAATGGGCAGTACTGGAAACCGGCGGCGCTCCTCGCGCAGCGCGCCGCCGAGGGCAAGACCTTCAACTGAACGCGGAGCCGACCATGACCGACGCAGTGATCGTCGCCACCGCCCGCACCCCGCTCTGCAAGTCGTGGCGCGGCGCCCTCAACATGACTCACGGCGCGAAGATGGGCGGGCACGCGGTGAAGCACGCGCTCGCGCGCGCCCGGGTCGAGCCCGCCGAGGTCGAGGACGTGATCATGGGCTGCGCCAACCCCGAGGGCGCGACCGGCTGGAACATCGCGCGCCAGATCGCGCACCGCGCCGGCTGCCCCGACAGCGTTCCGGCGATGACGGTGAACCGCTTCTGCTCGTCGGGCCTGCAGACGATCGCGCTCGCCGCGCAGCGCATCATGGTGGGCGAGGGGTCGATCTACGCGGCGGGCGGCGTCGAGTCGATCTCGCTGGTGCAGAACGACATGAACAAGCACCACTTCATGGACGAGTGGCTGCACCGCCACCGCCCCGAGGTGTACTGGCCGATGCTGCAGACCGCCGAGTACGTCGCGCGCACCTACGACATCGGGCGCGAGGTGCAGGACCGCTACGGGGTGCAGAGCCAGCAGCGGGCCGCGGCCGCGCGCGCCGCGGGCAGGTTCAAGGACGAGATCGTCCCGATCGAGGTCCACATGAAGGTGGTGGACAAGAACACCGGGCAGGAGACGATGAAGGACGCGATCGCCGCCGAGGACGAGGGCATCCGCGCCGACACCACCTACGAGGGCGTGGCGCAGATCAAGCCGGCGGTGGAAGGCGGCACGATCGCGGCCGGCAACGCGAGCCAGTTCTCCGACGGCGCCTCGGCGTGCGTGGTGATGAACGCGAAGCTCGCCGAGCGGCGCGGCCTCGCGCCGCTCGGCATCTTCCGCGGCTTCGCGGCGGCCGGCTGCGACCCGAAGGAGATGGGCATCGGCCCGGTGTTCGCCGTCCCGAAGCTGCTCGAGCAGACCGGCAAGAAGATGAGCGACATCGACCTCTGGGAGCTGAACGAGGCGTTCGCGGTGCAGGTGATCTACTGCCGCGACAAGCTCGGCATCCCCAACGACCGTCTGAACGTGAACGGCGGCGCGATCGCGGTCGGGCACCCCTACGGCATGACCGGCAGCCGGCTGGTCGGCCACGCGCTGCTCGAGGGCAGGCGCCGCGGCGCGAAGCTCGTCGTGGTCACGATGTGCATCGGCGGGGGGATGGGCGCGGCGGGGCTGTTCGAGGTGGCGTAGCCCGGCGCCGGACCGTCAGGCGCCTGCGCCACCGCGCGCTACTTCACCGCGTAGAAGTCGAGGATCACCCGGTCGCGCGTGCGCACGCCGCTGCACACGGTGACCGTGCGGTTGAGCCAGGCGAGCTCCGGCGCCGCGGTCTCGAACGCCGGCGCCCCACGGAAGTAGTAGAGCGCGGGATCGACCTCCTCCCCGCGCCCGATGCGCATCAGGAGGTCGGGCGGCCCGTGCCGGAAGCCGAAGTTGCGCACGTAGACGAGCGAGCGGTCCGCGGCCTCGATCGTGTAGCGCGCCTCCAGCACCGCGGTGCCGTCGTCGCGCAGGATCTGCCAGTCCGCGCCGCCGGGGAGGATGCGGCCGCTGAGCCGCGGCCCGCTCACCTCGCCGCCCACGATGTCGATGATGCGCCGCTCGCCGGCCGGCGTGCGCCCGAGCGAGCGCGGCGCAGCCACCGCGATGCGTGCGTGGAACGCGAGCTCGAGCTGCGGCTTGGTCGGTTCGAAGGCCACGGCGCGCCTCTCCGCGCGACGTCCGGGAAGCGAGCTTAGCGCGCAAGTGCGCGGGCGACAATCACCGCGCGGCACGGCGCTTGCTTCGCCGCCTCGTCGTCGCAACCGTGCGCACCCGGGTCGACAACTGTCGCCCCGCCCTGCTATAACCCCCCGCATGACCGTTCGCACCGAAGCAGCCGATCGATGAGCGCTCAATCGCCCGCGCGCGCCCGTGTTCCCTTCGTCGAGCATCTCGGCATCCGGCTCACCGAGCAGTCCAAGGAGCGCGGCGCGATCGTGCTCGAGAAGCGCCCGGAGCTCCTCAACAGCTGGGGCGCGACGCACGGCGGCGTGGTGATGACGATGCTCGACTACGTCATGAGCGCCGCGGTGCGCGGCCACTACGGCGTCGACGGCGGCGTGCTCACGGTCGACATCAGCGTCGGCTTCATGAGCGCCAGCAGCTCCAGCCACATCCTCGCCGAGGGCCGCGTGCTGCACAGCGGCCAGTCGACCGCGTTCTGCGAGGCGGAGGCGCGCGACGAGGGCGGGAAGCTGCTCGCGAAGGCGATCGGCACCTTCAAGGTGCTGGGCGAGCGCAAGTAGCCGCGCCCGGCGCGGCGCAACGGCCGGGCCGTCACGGCGTCTCGGGCCCCAGCCGCAGCTCGCCGCCGCCGACGAGGAGGCGGTTCCACGTCGGCGTGATCACGATCTCGTTCAGGCAGACGTGCGGCGGCATCTCGGCGACGAACCGGATCGTGCGGCCGAGATCCTCGGCCTTCAGCATGCGGTCGAGGTCCTGCTGCGAGGGCGGGACGGGCCGGGTCTTCAGGATCGGCGTCGCCACCTCGCCCGGATAGATCACGCAGCCGCGGATGCCGTTGATGCCCTCCTCGAGGTTGAGGTGGTGGGTCATCGTCGCCAGCGCGTGCTTGCTCGCGCCGTACGCCGCGCCGCCGAGGTAGCCCACCCAGCGGCCGAGCCACGACGCGACGTTGATCACCAGCCCCCCTTTCTGCGCGCGCATCGCGGGCAGGACCGCGGTCGTGCAGTAGAGCGCGCCGTTCAGGTTGATGCCGATGACCTTGTCCCAGTCCTCCGGCGCGAGGTCCTTGAGGTAGCGCTTCGGGACGTTGAGCCCGGCGCTGTTCACCAGGACGTCGCAGCGTCCATGGCGCTCGAGCAGGGCCTTCGCCGCGTGCGCGACCTGGCGCTTGTCGGCGACGTCGAGCACGAGCTTCTCGACCTCGCCGCCGGCGTCGGTCACCAGCCGGCGGGTCTCCTCGAGCGCCTCCGCGCGCCGGCCCGACACGACGACGCGCGCGCCGGCCTGGGCGAGCGCGAGCGCGCCCGCCTGACCGATCCCGCTGCCCGCGCCGGTGAGCCAGGCGACCTTGCCGCTGAGCGTTGCCATGCGTCGTCCTCCGGAAACCTGTCGCCGCGCCTCCGCGCTGCGGGCGCCGCCGCCCCCGCCGGGGTCAGCGCCGCTGGTACTGCGTCGCCCCGAACATGACTTCGCGCTGCGCGGGCGTGAACGGCGTCGTGCGGCGGCGCTCCGCGAGCACCTGCAGCGCGCGCTGCACCGCCGGACGCGCGTCCAGCTCGCCGAACCAGCGCTGCACGTGCGGGTAGTCGTCCATCCGCACGCCCTGCCGCTCGTGGGAGCGCAGCCACGGCCAGATCGCCATGTCGGCGATGGTGTACTCGCCGCACGCGACGTACGGGCTGGCGGCGAGCCGCTTGTCGAGCACGCCGTAGAGCCGGTTCGCCTCGTTGCGGTAGCGGTTCATCGCGTACTCGATGCGCTCCGGCGCGTAGCTGAGGAAATGGTGCGCCTGGCCGAGCATCGGTCCGATGTGGCCCATCTGGAACATCACCCACTGCATCACCGACCAGCGCAGGCGAATGTCCTCGGGCAGGAAGCGGCCGGTCCTGGACGCGAGGTAGAAGAGAATCGCGCCCGACTCGAACATCGCCAGCGGCTTCCCGCCCGGGCCGTCCTGGTCGACGATCGCCGGGATCTTGTTGTTCGGGCTGAGCGCGAGGAACTCGGGCTTGAACTGGTCCCCGGCCTGGATGTCGATCGCGTGCACCCGGTAGGGGAGCCCGGTCTCCTCCAGCATGATGTGGATCTTGTGGCCGTTCGGCGTCGGCCAGGTGTAGAGGTCGATCAAGGGCGCGCTCCGTGCGTGGATCGAACGGCGGAGCGCGAATTATAGGTGGCGCGCGCGGCCGCGCGGGCGGGGCGCCGGAAACGGCGACGCCCCCGCGCGGGGGGCGTCGCTGGCGGGCGCGGGAAGGCGCTACTTCTTGGCGGTGCGCGTCGCGGCCGGACCGCCCTCCGGCGGCAGGGTCGGCGCCCACTCCTTCGGCTCGGTGCTGCGCACGCGGAAGCGGCCGTCGTGGCGGAAGAGGAACGTCTCCAGGAAGCGCACCGACTGCTGTCCGCCGCGCACCGCCTCGGACGGCGCCGGGAAGCGGCCGGCCTTGCGCACGCTCTCGAGCGCGGTCTTCTCGAGCTCGGGGTAGCCGTTCGAGCGCCACAGCTTGACGTGGGCGACGTTGCCTTCGTGGTCGATCGTCACGTCGAGCACGATCACGCCCTTGAGGATCACCGGCAGCGAGTCGGCGAGGCGGTCGGTCTTGTCCTGGATCTGCTGCGCGAACTCGCGCTTGTAGGCATCGACTGAAGTCGAGGTCGAGACCGCGAAGGCCACCGCCGGACGCGGACTCAGCGTGGCCGCCGCGGTCGCGAGCGCCGCGGCCTCCGGCTGGGGCTCGTCGGCGCGCGCGAGCAGCGCCGAGCCGGCGAAGAGCGCCGCGCCGAGCGCGGCGGACACTAGGACATCGGAGCGGCGCATGCGACCTCCCGTTCGCTTTTCGACCTCGGGGAGGCGCAGGCTAGCACCGCGCGCGCGGCAAGGCCTATGCCAACGTCATCGTTCGTGAAGGATTGCGCGGCCCTGTCGGGGCGCGGTCACCGTTACGAGCGCTCGACGATCCGCGCGCCGCGTTTCTCGCCCCGCAACATGCCAACAAATCCACACCGGGCGTTCCCGTGCCGTGGACGCTGCGCGCGCGGCCTCCGCAGGGCAGGATCAGCGCGCAGCGACGGTGCGGAAGCCGACGAACGGGTCGCGGCGCCCGGGCGTGTAGAAGTTGCGGTAGGTGGGACGCGCGAGCGCCGGCGCGGTGACCCAGCTCCCCGCCCCGCGCAGCTCCGCGTGCCCGTGGAACCACGGCACCGAGTAGTCGGCATAGGGATCCGCGCTGAACTCCGGATAGGGCCCGAACTCCGTGGCGGTCCACTCCCAGCAGCGCCCGAGCGCGAACGCCGCGTGGCCGGACGCGCGCACCCATTCGGCCGCGGTCGGCAGCCGGCGCCCGCGCCAGGCGGCGTAGGCCTCAGCCTCGTGGCGGGAGACGTGGATCACCGGCTCGCGCTCGGGCGCGAGCCAGCGCTCGAAGCGGCGCAGCTGCCAGCCGCGGCGCTCGCGCCGCCAGTACACCGGGTGCTTCGCCCCGCTCGCCGCGAGCCACTCGCGCCCGGCGGCCGACCAGAGCTCGGTGCGCGCGTACCCGCCGGCGTCCACGAACTCGGCGAACTCGCGGTTGGTGACCGGGCGCCGGTCGATCTCGAACGCATCGTGCGCCACCGCGTGCGCCCACTTCTCGTTGTCGAACACGAACCCGCCGTTGCGCGGCGAGCCGAGGGTGACGATGCCGGCGTCGAAGGCGAGCACGCCGCCGTCGTCGAGCGCGGGCAGCTCCGGAAGCGAAGGCGGCGCGAGCGCGCGGCTCTGCCACATCATCCACCACGCCTCCACGTGCATGCGCTCGTGGTGCAGCGCGAGCTCGGCGAAGTAGCGCTCGTCGGGCGTCGGGCCGGCCGCGAGCCGCGCGCAGACCGCGGCGAGCACCTCGGCGCCGTACGCGCGCGTCTCCTCGATCGGCGGCAGCGGCGCGCGCCAGCGCGCGGCGTGCGGAATGCGCGAGGAGTCGAACAGCCAGTCGGCCCAGCGCATGCGCGACTCGGCGAGCGGCGCGAGGAGCGGCGAGGCGCGCCAGTCCACGCCCGGCTTGAGGCGCAGGCACCAGTGCTCCTGGAACCACACGATGTGGCCGTACTCCCACAGCGGCGGGTTGAGCGTGGGCGCGTACGGGCCGATCCACTCGTCGGCGCGCAGCCGGCCGGCGAGCGCGTTCAGGTCGCGCCGCGCCGCCTCGAGCTCGGCGGCGAGGACCGCGGGGTCGAGGCGGCTTGCCGGGCGCGTCATGGGGCAACGGGCGCGAAGGCGCGGGAATGCGGGTCGGGCAGCGGCGCATGCCCGCGCGCCGGCGCGCGGCCGGCGCGGGCGGGACCGCCGGGCGCGCGCGCCCTCACGCGGACGCGGCGGCGAAGCGTTCGGTGTGCCAGTCGCTGTCGCCGAGCCAGAAGTCGATCATGGTGAGCCGCTTCGCGTAGTGCGCAGCCGGCAGCTCCAGGGTGACGCCCATGCCGCCGTGGAGCTGCGTCGCCTCCTTCGCCACCGCCCGGCCCGAGCGGCCGACCAGCGACTTCGCGGCCGACACCGCGCGCCGCCGCTCGCGCTCGTCCGCCGACTGCGCCGCGGACGCGGCGAGACAGACGATCGACTTCACCTGCTCCGCGTGCACCAGCATGTCCACCGCGCGGTGCTGCAGTGCCTGGAAGCGCCCGATCGGCTGCCCGAACTGCCGGCGCGTGCGCAGGTAGTCCAGCGTCAGCGCGTTCAACTGCTCGATCACGCCGACGGCTTCGGCGCACAACGCTGCGGCCCCGAGGTCCACCGCACGCTCCAGGGGCGCCAGGCCGCCGTCCACCGGACCGAGGACGGCGTCGGCGCCGAGCCGCACGCCGTCGAGCACGAGGTCGGCGGCGCGCAGACCGTCGATCGTCCGGTAATCGGAGAGCGAGACGCCCTGCGCGCCGCGCGCGACGAGGAACAGCGTGACGCCCTGCGCGTCGCGGCGTGCGCCCGCGGTGCGCGCGGAGACGACGAGCGTGTCGGCGGTCGCGCCGTTGAGCACCGTGGCCTTCCTGCCGCTCAGCACGTAGCCCGCGCCCTCGCGGCGCGCGCTCGCCTGCACGTCGTGCAGGTCGTGGCGCGCTCCGGGCTCGGCGTACGCCAGGGCGAGCTGGCGCTCGCCCGCGATCAGGCCCGGGAGCAGCGCCTGGCGCTGGGCAGGGCTGCCGGCGGCCGCGACCGCGCCGCCGCCCAGGACGACGGTCGCGAGGTACGGCTCCACCGCGATGCCGCGGCCGAGCTCCTGCATCACGACCATGAGGTCGACGCCCGACCCGCCGAGGCCGCCGTCGGCCTCCGCGAACGGCACGGCGAGCGCGCCCATCGCGGCCAGCCGCGCCCAGACCTCGCCGCTCCAGCCTTGCGCCGACGCGACGATCTTCCTGCGCGCCTCGAACGCGTACTCGTTCTGGACGAACTTCGCGAGCGCGTCGCGGAAGAGCTGCTGTTCCTCGCTCAGGGTGAAGTCCATCTCAGAGCCCCAGCACCTGCTGCGCGATGATGTTGCGCTGAATCTCGTTGGAGCCGCCGTAGATCGACGTCTTGCGCCAGTTGAAGTAGCGCGCGGCGAGCGGGGCGGCGTAGTCGGGCGCGAGCGGCGCGGCGCTGCCGCCTTCCTCGATCGCGGTGCGCGAGAACGGCAGGGCGAGCGGACCGAGCGCGTCCATCATCAGCTCGGTGAGCGCCTGCTGCACCTCGGTGCCCTTGATCTTCAGGATCGACGCCTCGGGCCCGGGCTTCGTCCGGCTCGACAGCACCCGCAGCAGCGTCATCTCGAGCGCGAGGAGGTCGATCTCGACCTGCGCGAGCCGCTGCCGGAAGACCGGGTCCGCGGCGAGCGGTCGCCCGTCCTTCGCCTGCTGCGCGGCGATCTCCTTCAGCAGCGCGAGCTCGCGCTTCGACGCGCCGACGCCGGTGATCCCGGTGCGCTCGTGGCCGAGGAGGTACTTCGCGTAGGTCCAGCCCTTGCCCTCGCTCCCCACGAGGTTCTCGAGCGGCACCTTCACGTCGTCGAAGAACACCTCGTTGACCTCGTGCTCCTCGTCGTACAGGTAGAGCGGCCGCACCGTCACGCCCGGCGCGTGCATGTCGATCAGGAGGAAGCTGATCCCCTCCTGCGGCTTGACCGACGAGTCGGTGCGCACCAGGCAGAAGATCATGTCGGCGTACTGCGCGAGCGTAGTCCAGGTCTTCTGCCCGTTCACCACGTAGTGGTCGCCCTGGCGCACCGCGCGCGTCTTGAGCGAGGCGAGGTCGGACCCGGAGCCGGGCTCCGAGTAGCCCTGGCACCACCAGTCCTCCGAGGAGAGGATGCGCGGCAGGTAGCGGCGCTTCTGCTGCTCGCTGCCGAACTGCATGATCACCGGCGCGACCATGTTCAGGCCGAACGGGATGAGCCGCGGCGCGCCGGCGGCGGCGCACTCCTCGTCGAAGATGTGCTGCTGCACCGCGCTCCAGCCGGTGCCGCCGTGCTCGACCGGCCAGCCGGCGGCGATCCAGCCCCGCTCGTGCAGGATCTTCTGCCAGCGCACGTAGTCGTCCTTCGCCAGGCGGCGGTGGCCGAGGACCTTCGCGCTGATGTCGCGCGGGAGCCGCGCGCGCACGAACTCGCGCACCTCGGCGCGGAACGCCTGCTCTTCCGGGGTGTAGTGGAGATCCATCGCAGCGGCCCTGCCGGGAGAAGTGCGATCTTACCGCGCGGCGCGATTGCGGTATAAGTCGCTTCGCGACGACACTTCCCGGGAACGACGATGCGCAACGACCTTCGCAGGCGGGTGCTGGTGACCGGCGGCGCCGGCTTCCTCGGCTCGCACCTGTGCGAGCGGCTGCTCGCCGACGGCCACGACGTGCTGTGCGTGGACAACTTCTTCACCGGCACGAAGGACAACGTCGCGCACCTCCTCGGCCATTCGCACTTCGAGGTGATGCGCCACGACGTCACGTTCCCGCTGTACGTGGAGGTGGACGACATCTACAACTTCGCCTGCCCGGCCTCGCCGATCCACTACCAGCACGACCCCGTGCAGACGACCAAGACGAGCGTGCACGGCGCGATCAACATGCTCGGTCTCGCGAAGCGCCTGCGCGCGCGCATCCTGCAGGCCTCGACCAGCGAGGTGTACGGCGACCCCGAGGTGCACCCGCAGCGCGAGGGCTACTGGGGACGGGTGAACCCGATCGGGCCGCGCGCCTGCTACGACGAGGGCAAGCGCTGCGCCGAGACGCTCTTCTTCGACTACTGGCGCCAGCACCGCCTGCGCATCAAGGTGGCGCGCATCTTCAACACCTACGGGCCGCGCATGCACCCGAACGACGGCCGGGTGGTGTCGAACTTCATCGTGCAGGCGCTCGCGGGCAAGCCGATCACCATTTACGGCGACGGCCGCCAGACGCGCTCGTTCTGCTACGTGGACGACCTGATCGAGGGCATCGTGCGGCTGATGGGCACGCCCGACGACTTCACCGGGCCGGTGAACCTCGGCAACCCGGCCGAGCTGACGATCCGCGAGCTCGCCGAGAAAGTGATCACGCTCACGGGTTCGCGCTCCAAGATCGAGACCCGCCCCCTCCCGCAAGACGACCCGATCCAGCGCCAGCCGGACATCGCACTCGCGCGCGCGCAGCTCGGCGGCTGGACGCCGCGCGTCGCGCTCGAGGACGGCCTGCGGAAGACGATCGCGTACTTCGAGGCGCTGCTGCGCGGACGCGGCGCGGCGCCGGCGGGCTGAGCGCCGGCGCTACGCCGCCGCTGGCGGCGCGACCGCGACCCCGCGCACGCCGTGGCGCGCGATCGCCTGCGCGACCTGTCCCGACGCCTTCATCTCCTCGACGAACGCGTGCAGGTAGCGCGCCGCCGCGGCGCGCGCCACCGGCGTGCCGATCCCCTGCTGGATGGCGGTGAAACGGCCGTCGAGGATGCGCGCCCCGGGCAGCCGCGCGACGTCCTCCAGCAGCCGCGGCTTGAGCCCGGACAACGCGTCGAGCTTCTGCGCCACGAACAGCTCGTACGAGGCGGGGATCCCCTCGGCGCGCACGAGCTCGGCGTGCGCGAGCGTGCGGCTGAGATAGAGGTCGTACGCGGCCTTGTTCGCGACCGCGATCCGCACGCCCGGCCGGTCGACCTCGTCGATGGTGCGGATCGGCGAACCCGGCGGCACGAGGTAGCCGGCCTCGATCTCGAGGTAGGCGGCGGTGAAGGCGATCGCGTTCGCCCGCGCCGGCTCCGCCGCGAGGAACGCGACGTCCCAGGCGCCGCCGCTCACCGCGTCGGCCATCTTCCCGGCCTGCTCGTAGCGGACGAACTCGACCGGCACGCCGGTGCGGCGCGCGAGCTCGCGCGCGAGGTCGGGCGCGATGCCCTGCGGCGCGCCGTCGGCGGCGTCCGCGCGGACGAGCAGGAAGTTGCCGTAGTTGATGCCGACGCGCAGGCGTCCGCCCGGGGCGAGCTCCGCGCGCAGCGCGGCCGTCATCGCGCTCATCGCGCGCATCCGCGCGGCTCGTGCACGCGCTCGGTCGACGCCGGGAACTGCGCGACGTTCTCCGGCTTGATGCGGATGGTCACCACCAGCACGAGCTCGCTCATTCCGTTCTCCGCGTAGGCCCCGCCGCCGCGGGCGGCCGCGGCGCGCGGGAGCGCGCTGGAACATAGTCCGGCCCGGCGCCCACCGTCAAGCTCGGGGACAATGCGCGCATGCGCGCGCACCGCCTCTGCACCGCGCCGATGATGGACTGGTCGGACCGGCACTGCCGGTTCTACTTCCGCGCGCTCGCGCCGCACGCGGTCGTCTACACCGAGATGGTCACCACCGCGGCGCTGATCCACGGCGATGCGCCGCGGCACCTCGACTTCGACCCGGCCGAGCACCCGGTGGCGCTGCAGCTCGGCGGGAGCGAGCCCGACGAGCTCGCCGCCTGCGCCCGGCTCGGCGCGCGCTGGGGCTACGACGAGATCAACCTCAACTGCGGCTGCCCGTCGGAGCGCGTGCAGCGCGGCGCGTTCGGAGCGTGCCTCATGGCCGAGCCCGAGCTGGTCGCCGACTGCATGAAGGCGATGCAGGACGCGGTGCCGATCCCCGTCACGGTCAAGCACCGGCTCGGCCTCGACCGCGTCGAGGATTACGGCTTCGCCCGCCGGTTCGTCGAGACGGTCGCGCGCCGGGCGGGATGCCGGACGTTCATCGTGCACGCGCGCAACGCCGTGCTGAAGGGTCTCTCGCCGCGCGACAACCGCGCGGTCCCGCGGCTGCGGCACGACGAGGTGCACCGGCTGAAGCGCGACTTTCCCGAGCTGGAGATCGTCGCCAACGGCGGCTACGCATCGCTCGCGGCGGTGGAGGCCGCGCTCGCGCGCGTGGACGGCGTGATGCTCGGGCGCGCCGCGTACCACGACAGCTACTGCCTGGCGGCGATCGACGCGCGCCTGTTCGGCACGACCGCACCGACGCGCGCCGAAGTGGTCGCGCGCATGCACCGCTACGCGGTCGCGGAGGTCGCGCGCGGCACGCCGCTGCGGGCGATCGCGCGCCACCTGCTCGGCCTCTACCAGGGCCGCCCGGGCGCGCGCGCCTGGCGCCGCATGCTCTCGGATCCCGCGGCGCTCCGGCGCGACGACCCCGAGCTCCTCCTCGCCGCCGCCGCGCGGGTGGAGGGTGCGCGTCCCGCCGCAGCCCGGGACTTCTTGCATAATCCCGCGCCATGAACGGAACGAGGGTCACCGGCGGCGCGGACGGCGCGAGCCTGCGCGAGCGCCCGGCACGGGCGGCGCCGATCCCGGCGGGCAGACGCGGGCGGGCGCGATGGTGACGCACGTCCTGCCGCAGCTCGGCTCCCGTGCGGCGCCGCGCGCGGCCGCCGTCCGCGCGGAGGAACCGGGCGACGCGCGCGCGATCCGGCGCGTGGTGGTCGCCGCGTTCAAGGGGCAGCTCGAGGCGGACCTGGTGGACACGCTGCGCCGCCACGGCAAGGTC